>JAIXZK010000310.1 GCA_027489695.1 Sphingomonadales bacterium | reverse complement strand
CGCGGTGCAGCGTCTTGCGGCGATCGACCATGGTGAACACCGGCAGCACCGCGGGGCCGCCCTTGTGGTCGCGCGCCAGATGGTTGAGCAGCTGGTCATAGGCCCGCATCGACAGCGGCGATGGCAGCATCGGCACGACGAGCAGATCGACGGCGCGGAACACCTGGTCGGCAAGCTCGGTCAGGCCGGGCGGGCAATCGAGGATGACCCGATCATATTCCTTCTCGAAGCTTTTCACCAGTTTCTTCAGGCGCTTGGCCTTGTCGTCCTCGACCAGCTGCTTCTCCAGCTGGCGCAACGACTTGTCGGCGGCGAGCACATCGAGGCGGGGGAAGTCGCTGGCCTGGACCAGCGGTGCCAGTTCACCCTCGGCGATGCCCTTGCGTGCCGAAGCCTGGGGGCGCGGTGACAGGCGCAGCGTGAAGGTGGCGGCGCCCTGGGTATCGAGATCCCAGAGCAGCGTGCGCCGCGCCGAAAGCGTCGCGGCGCAATGGGCGAGATTGACCGCCAGTGCGGATTTGCCGACCCCGCCCTTGACGCTGAAAACCGCGAGGCTGCGCATCAGGCGGAAAGCGCGCTGCGCAGCCGGTCGCGAACGGCGCGCAGGCGGTGCAGCTGGTCGGCGGCGACGATGCCGCTGGTGGCGATCGGCAGGGCGGCCGGCATCGGCCCGGACATCGATGGTGTGGCCGGCATCGCTGGCGGTGCGGCTTTCGCGGGCGCCGGCGATTTTGCCTGGCCGGCGAGCAGCTGCTGGGCGCCGCGGATGGTCAGCCCGTCATCGTGCAGCATGGTGCGGATGCGGCGCAGCAGCTCCATGTCGGCCGGGCGATAGTAACGCCGGTTGCCGCCGCGCTTCAGCGGCTGCAACTGGCTGAAGCGGGTTTCCCAGAAGCGCAGCACATGCTGCGGCACCCCGATGATCTCCGCCGCTTCGCCGATAGTGCGGAACGCCTGGTTCGATTTCGCCGGCGATTCCGGAGCGTCGGTCACGCCTCGGGTCCGCCGTTGATCGCCTCGCGCAGCAACTGGCTGGGGCGGAAGGTGAGTACCGTGCGCGGCTCGATCGGCACTTCGACGCCGGTTTTCGGGTTGCGGCCGATGCGCAGGCCCTTTTCGCGCAGCACGAAGCTGCCGAAGGAGGAAATTTTGACATTGTTGCCGGCGATCAGCGCGTCCGAGATCCGGTCGAGCACCGTTTCGACCAGAGTGGCGGATTCGGCGCGCGACAGGCCGATCTCCTGGTGAACGGCGTCGGCAAGATCGGCGCGGGTCAGGCTGCCGGCAGCGATCGATTCGGTCTTCGGCATGTTTCCCCCTATCGGCCAGGGCCAGCATGGCTGACACCTGGATAGCATCGGCAGCGTGCGACGTGGAAGCTTAACAATCCCGAAAAAAGACGCAATGCGTCAGTTCCATGACGACAACCGCGACCAATCCGGACTTACCAGCGGACGGCAGCCGCGCCCCAAGTGAAACCGCCGCCCATCGCTTCCAATAGCAGCAAGTCATTGGGCTTGATACGGCCGTCGCGCACCGCGGTATCGAGGGCCAATGGCACTGAAGCGGCGGACGTGTTGGCATGGGCATCGACGGTCACGACGATGCGATCCACGGCCAGGTCGAGCTTGCGCGCCGTGCCTTCGAGGATGCGGAGGTTGGCCTGGTGCGGCACCACCCAGTCGACATCGGCCGGGGTGAGCCCGATCACCGCCAGCGTCTCCGCCATCACCGCGGCGAGGTTGGTGACGGCGTGGCGGAAGACCTCGCGGCCCTTCATGCGCAGCTTGCCAACCGTGCCGGTGGAGCCGGGGCCACCATCGACGAACAGCATGTCGTTGTAGCGGCCATCGCTGTGCAGGCGATGGGCGAGGATGCCGCGATCCTGGTTGCTGCCGGTGCCGGTTTCGGCGCGCAGCACCACGGCGCCGGCGCCATCGCCGAACAACACGCAGGTGGCGCGATCTTCCCAGTCGAGCAGCCGCGAGAAGGTTTCGGCGCCGATCACCAGCGCGGTGCGATAGGCGCCCGAGGTCAGCAGTGCGTCGGCGACGCTCAGCGCGTAGAGAAAGCCCGAACAGACCGCGGCAATGTCGAAGGCGACGCCGCCGGCCATGCCGAGCTTGTGCTGGATGACGGTGGCGCAGGCCGGGAAGGTCTGGTCCGGCGTCGCGGTGGCGACGATGATCAGGTCGATATCGGCGGACGCAAGCCCGGCGGCATCGAGCGCGCGGCGGGCGGCGGCGGTGCCGAGATCGGAGGTGAACTCCCCGGCGGCGGCGATGTGGCGCTTGCGGATGCCGGTCCGCTCGATGATCCATTCGTCGCTGGTATCGACGCGCGCCGCCAGATCGGCGTTGGTCAGCACGTCCGCGGGCAGATAGCTGCCGGTGCCGAGGATGCGCGCCCGGATCATGCGCCGGTCACCGCCGCCCGGCCGCGGATGTGCGCGAGGTCCTGGCGGATGCGATTGCCGACATTGTCCGCCACCAGGTCGTGCGCGACGCCGATGGCATTGGCGATGCCGCGGATATCGGCGCTGCCATGGCTTTTGACGACGACGCCGTTCAGCCCGAGGAAGACGGCACCATTATGGGCATTGGGATCGAGGTGCGCGCGCAGCGCCCTGAGCGCGCCGCGCGACAGCAGATAGCCCAGTTGCGTCAGCCAGGAGGTGCGGAACGCCTGCTGCAGCAGGCCGGTGACGAGTTTGCCGGTGCCCTCGGCGGTCTTCAGCGCGATGTTGCCGGAAAAGCCGTCGGTCACGATGACATCGACATTGCCCTGGCCGATCTTGTCGCCCTCGATGAAGCCTTCGAAGGTCATCGGCAGGTCGGTGGCGGCGCGCAGCATGACAGCGGCGTCCTTCAGCTCGTCGGTGCCCTTCAGCTCCTCCTCGCCGATGTTGAGCAGGGCGACGCGCGGCCGCGCCAGGCCAAGCACGGTGCGCGCGAAGGCGGCGCCCATGACGGCGAACTGCACAAGATTGTCGGCATCGCATTCGGTATTGGCGCCCAGGTCCAGCATCACCGAATCATTGCGCAAGGTCGGCAGCAGCGCGGCGAGCGCCGGCCGGTCGATGCCCTCCATGGTGCGCAGCGAAAACAGCGCCATCGCCATCAGCGCGCCGGTGTTGCCGGCGGAAACGGCGGCATGCGCCTCGCCCTGCTTCACGCTGTCGATTGCCATGCCCATCGACGAGGTGCGCGAGCGGCGCAGCGCGTGCGCCGGCTTGTCGGTGCCGAGCACGACTTCGTCGGTATGGACGATGGTGGCAATTTTCTGCAAGCGCGGGCAACGCGCCAGTTCGGCGCGGATGCGCGGTTCCGGGCCGTGCAGCCGGAAGGCCAGTCGCGGATAGCGTTCGGAGGCGATTTCGGCCGCCGCCATGACATCGGCCAGGCCAGCGTCGCCGCCCATCACGTCGAGAGCGACGATGGGCGCGGTGACGGCCTTGACGGTCATCGGGTCGGTGCCTGCCCCCAAGGCCCGGGTCCAGGAACGATCAGGCCTGGACTTCGACGATCTCGCGCCCGTTGTAGTGGCCGCAAGCGTTGCACAGGTTGTGCGGCAGCTTCAGCTCGCCACAATTCGGGCATTCCTGATACGCCGTGGCGGTCAGGGCATGGTGGCTGCGGCGCATGTTGCGACGCGAAGGGGATGTCTTTCGCTTGGGAACGGCCATGCGGCACCTGTTATCCTGACTATGGCAACTACAGGAGTCGCCTGCGCACTTCGATTTGCCGAGTGAGGAACACAGGCTGGCAGCAAATGCAATGGCGCCGCCCGCCTCACGCGAAGCGGTGCCGTATAGGGATTTCTGGCGGCAGCGCAAGTGCAAAGCCGGCCCGGCACCGCAATGCCAAGCGCCGCTTTGCCTGTCGCCCTGCCACCGCTATCACGGTTGCCGTGCTTACTCTTCTCGATATCCGCAATGTCGTGCTGATCGAAGCGCTGACTCTCGAATTCGGCGCCGGCCTTGGCGTGCTGACCGGGGAGACCGGCGCCGGCAAGTCGATCCTGCTCGATGCGCTCGGCCTCGCCCTGGGTGCCCGCGCCGATGCCGGGCTGGTGCGCGCCGGCGCCGATGCGGCGCGGGTGACGGCGGAATTCGATGTGGCGGACACGCATCCGGCGCGGGCGCTGCTGGCCGCCAATGATATCGAGGTCGAAGGCCCGATCATCGTGCGGCGCCAGCTGCGCGCCGATGGCGGCAGCCGCGCCCATGTCAATGATCAGGCCGTATCGGCGACCTTGCTGCGCGAGATCGGCGCGGCGCTGGTTGAAATCCATGGCCAGTCCGATGATCGTGGCCTGCTGGCGGCGCGCGGCCATCGCGCGCTGCTCGATGCGTTCGGCGGACTGGGCGGCGAAGTCGCGGCGGTGCGCACGGCCTGGGGCGGCTGGCAGGCGGCGATCGCCGCGGAAGCGGCAGCGCGCGAGGCGCTGGCGGCGGCGCAGCGCGATCGTGAATGGCTGGAACATGCCATCGCCGAACTGACGGCGCTCGATGCGCAGCCGGGGGAGGAGGCGGAACTCGCCGAGGCCCGCGCCGGCATGCAGAAAGGCGCGCGGCTGGCCGGCGACCTCGATGCCGTGGCGACGCTGATTTCGGGCGATGCGGCGGGCGTCGAAAAGCTCGCCCAGGCGGCGCGGCGGCTCGATCGGATCGCCGCCGAGCATCCGCTGCTCGGCGAGGCGCTGGCGGCACTCGATCGCGCTTTGGCCGAAGCCGGCGATGCCGAAACCCTGCTGGCGGCGGCGGTGCAGGCGCTGGATGCTGATCCAGCGCGGCTGGAAGCGACCGAGACACGCTTGTTCGAACTCCGGGCGATGGCGCGCAAGCACCGGGTCGAAGCCGATGCGCTCGCCGGGCTTGCCGAGGAATTGCGCGGCCGGGCGGCGGCACTGCAGGCAGGCGAGGCCGGGCTGGGCGATCTGGTCGCGGCGCGCGAGGCAGCGGCGGCGCGCTATGCGGCGGCGGCGGCGACATTGGGCAAGGCGCGGCGGGCGGCGGCGGCGCGACTCGATGTGGCGGTGGCGGCGGAGCTGGCGCCATTGAAGCTCGACGCGGCGCGGTTCCGGACGGTCGTCGCTGATCTCGAGGCCGCGGGGCAGGGGGCGGATGGCGCCGAGCGGGTGGAATTCGAAATCGCCACCAACCCCGGCGCCGATTTCGCGCCGCTGATCAAGATCGCGTCGGGCGGCGAGCTGTCGCGCTTCGTGCTGGCGCTGAAAGTGGCGCTGGCCGAAACCGGCAGCGCCGGCACGCTGATCTTCGACGAGATCGACCGCGGCGTCGGCGGTGCGGTGGCATCGGCAATCGGCGCCCGGCTGGCGCGGCTGGCCGGCGGCGCCCAGGTGCTGGTGGTGACCCACAGCCCGCAGGTGGCGGCGGCGGGCGCGCGGCAGTGGCGCATCGCCAAGGCGGTGACTGACGGCGTCACCCGCACCGCGGTGGTGCCGCTCGACGCCGAGGAGCGGCGGGAGGAAATCGCCCGGATGCTGTCGGGTGACGATGTCACGCCGGAAGCCCGGGCGCAGGCGGCGCGGTTGCTGGGGGAATTGTTGTGAGTGCCAAGCTGTGGATGGTCCGCGCCGGACGCGGCGGCGTGTTCGCTGACGAGTTTGTGCGCGACAACTTCGTCGCCATCGGCTGGGAAGAAGCGGGTGACCCAACGGCGGTCCGCGAACGTGCGGAATTGGTAGCGCGCTTTGCCAAGGTGTGGCCCGAAGCCAGCGAGCAGAGCCGCTTCCAAGGCGCCAGCGTCGTGTTCAGGTTCGTCAACGAATTGGCGGTGGGTGACGAAGTTATCACCTATGATCCCGGCACTCGGGTCTATTCGCTGGGTGAAATCATCGGCGTCGCAACGTGGACCGGCGTTGAACATCGCGCGACACGCCGTGCCGTGAAGTGGAAGGGCAGCGTTGCCCGCGATCTCCTCAGTGCAAACTGCCGTGCCAAGCTGGGCTCGATCGCCACGATGTTCTTGGTCGGCAGCGAAGGTGCCACTGAAGTCCGCGGACTGGTGGCGCGTCCGGAAGGTGCTGCGGGCGCTGCCCCGTTCGTCGCGGCCTCCACGGCAGTGGAACAGCCGGCCACGGAGGTTCTGGCCTCGATCGAAGAGCAAGCGATCGAACGCATAAAGGATCGCATCGCTGGATTGGACTGGGAGCAGATGCAGGAGCTGGTCGCGGCGCTGCTCCGCGCCATGGGCTACCGGACTCATGTTTCACCGCGCGGCGCCGACCGCGGCCGCGACATCCTCGCCACCACCGATGGCTTCGGCTTCAAGCCGCCGCGCATCTTTGTCGAAGTCAAGCATCGTCCTCGCGAAGCAATGGGTGCGCCTCAGGTCCGCGCGATGCCGGTCGGCTCGCTCGTCGATGACCGGGGCCTATTCGTCTCGACGGGCGGTTTCACGCGGGAAGCCTATTACGAAGCCGAACGCAGCCAGCGGCCGATTTCACTGATGACGCTCGACGACCTTACGCGGGCGATACTCGATGCCTACCCGAGTTTTGACGAAATCGGGCGGTCGCTGCTGCCACTTCAGCGGATTTACTGGCCGATCGATTGACGTAGCATACTTCTGCTTGGACGTCCGTTCGGCGTTGGCTGCCTGTCCTACAGGCGCGAGATCGGCTAGCGTCACGGGCAGTAAAAGTGTCGTGGACACGATGATGGCATGCGCTTGGGGCAAGCCTTGCATGAGCGTCTCGCTGCAACGCTTGAAGAGGACGAGCGACTGAACTTCGGTGAACTTCCAGACTACGGCCGGGTGGCTCGCGGTTGCAAAGGGTTGGCGTGGTGCGCGCCTTCTGGCCCGGTGCATAAAGAGGGTGAGCGACTGAACTTCGGTGAACTTCCGATTATCATCGGGGCAGAGTGCGGCCGCATCGGGGGCCATCGTGCCGCAGCTTCCGTTTGTCATCGCGCAACTGCTAGGACGAGGAAAATGACAATGGGGCAGGGCAAGATGCAGCAGATCGAGATGAACCGCCGTGGGATGATGGCGTCGCTGGCAACATCAGTGGCTGGCGCGGCGATGGCGGCCGCTGCTTCGCCGGCGGCGGCGCGGTCGAGCGAGCCGGGTTTCGGCGCGTTGCAGGGCCTGATCGACAGCTATGTCGCGGCGCGCAAGGTGCCGGGTGCCATGGTGGCGATCGTGCGGCGCGGCGGCTTCCGGCCGGTCTATTTGAAGGCCGGCACCACCGCCTGGGAGGGCGGCGCCGAAATCACCCCCGATACGCTGTGGCGCATCTATTCGATGACCAAGCCGATCACCGCCATGGCGGTGATGCAGCAGGTGGCGCTGGGCAATATCGGCATCGATACGCCGATCGCCGAGGTGATGCCCGAATTTGCCCGCATGCAGGCGCTGGTCGATCCGGCCAAGGGGCTCGACGCGGTGCCGGCCGAGGGGCCGATTCTCGTCCGCCACCTGCTCACCCACACTGCCGGCTTCAGCTATGCGATCAGCGCCAACGGCCCGCTGGAGCGCGAGTATCGCCGCCTCGGCCTGCTGCCCGGCTCGGGGCCGTCGACGCTGCTGCCCGTCGATGGCAAGGTGCCCGATCTGCAGGGCTTTCTCATCGCGCTCGCCGCGCTGCCGCTGTGGCAGCAGCCGGGCAAGGCCTGGCGCTATTCGGTGGCGCTGGATGTCGCTGGCGGCATGCTGGAGCGGCTGACCGGCAAATCCTTCGATCGCGTGCTGGCCGAACAATTGTTCGCGCCGCTCGGCATGAACGATACCGGTTTCGAAGTGCCGGTGTCGAAGCGCGCGCGCCTGTCCACCAACTATGCCTGGATCACCCCGGACGGCAAGCCGCTGGCCCAGCCGGTGGCCTTTGACATGCCGGCGAAGAGCGACTGGCTGCGGCCGCCGTTCATGTTCTCGGGCGGCGGCGGCCTCGTCGGCTCGACGCGCGACTATGCCCGTTTCGTCCAGATGCTGCTGAATGAAGGCATGTTCGAGGGACGGCGGGTGATGGCGCCGGAAACCGTGCGGCTGGCGCTGTCCAACCTGCTGCCGCCGGGCGTCTTCTATGATGGCAACAAGGGCTATGGCGCAGGCGCCGCGCTGGCGATCTTCGACACGCGCAGCACGGGACCGCGCGGCGCGCCGGTCGGCCTTTATGCCTGGGGCGGGGCGGCCGGCACCAAGTTCCAGGTCGATCCGGTGCGCGGCGTCGGCGTCGTCGTCATGCTGCAATTCACCCCGTCGCAGCGCTTCCCGCTCGATGTCGAGTTGCAGGAGGCGATGAATCGCGACCTGGCGCCGCCGGCCCGACCGTCACGCGCCTGAGCTTCGCCGTTTGACGGAGGTTGAACGAAAGCCTGCGATATCCTAGCGGCCTCTTGCGTCCGGAAGCCGCCGCGGGGGCGGGTCCAGGGCGGGGGATCGGGTCGCAATGCCGGGGGGCGCCGCGCCGCTGCGCGTGGACATCATCACCGATGCCGATGGCGTCGCGGCACTGGCCGGGGAATGGTCGGCGCTGTTCGCGGCAGCGGCGGCGCCGTCGCCGTCGCAGCGCCACGGCTTCGTGATGCTGGCGGGGCGGTTGATGGCACCCGCGGACTGGCGCGTGTTCGCGGTCCGCGAGGCGGGCCGGCTGGTCGCGGTCTGGCCGCTGCAGGTGCGACGCCAGGGCGGGGTGCGCGTCGCCCGGCACATCGGCGCCTGCCACAATGAGGAATATGCCGGGCCATTGATCGCCAGTGATGCCGATGCCGGCGCGGTGGTGGCGGCGATGCTGATCGGGCTGCGCGGGCATGCCGATGTGCTGTGGGTGTACAATGTCCGCGCCAGCACGCCTCTCGCCGCCGCGCTCGCCGGGGGCGGGCTCGGCAGCGCGCGTCAGCACATCACCTCGCCAATCATCCGCAGCGCCGCTTTCGCCAGTCATCGCGACTGGTTGAAGGCGCAATCGGCAAATTTGCGCGCTGCCCTGGGCAACGCCCGGCGCCGGCTGGCGACGGTCGGCAGCCTGGAGTCGGTGCTGGTGGCGCCCGGCGATGCCGCGGCCTTTTGCGACTGGCTGATCGCCACCAAACGGAGCTGGGCGAGCACACGCGGCCTGCGCGCTCCCTGGCTCGACGATCCGCGTACAGCCGCCTTTTACACCGCGGCACTGGCCGATCGCCCCGGCACCGGCGCCTTTGCGCAGGCGATCCGTCTCGATGGCCGTTTCATCGCCGCGGTCCTGTGCTTCGATGGCGCCAAGATCGAAGTCTATGTGACGACGTTCGATCCTGATTTTGCCCGTTACAGCCCCGGATCGCTGGTCTTTGAGGATATGGTTGCCGATGCCATCGCCACAAATCGCGACATCGACCTGCGCGTCACGTTCGACGATTACAAGCGCCGCTGGGCAAGCGAGACAGAGTCGCGCGAGACGCTCTGTGTCGCCCTGACGCCGCTCGGCCTCCCGGCGTTGTGGGCGGAGCGGAGCCGGCTGGCCTGGAAGGCGAACCGCCGGCGCATCGGTGGCCTGCTGCGGCGCTGGGGGCTGCGCTGATGTCGCTGGCCATCCGGGAATTGCGACTGGACGCCGCCACAAGGGCGGGCTGGGACGATTTCGCCCGTCGCTGCGGCGGTTCGATGGAAGTCAGCAGCGCCTGGTTGCGCGGCTGGCAGTTCCGCCATCGCGGCCAGGTGCGGTTGTTGGTCGTCGAGGATGACGCCGGCGTGCGGGTCGGCCAGGCGGCGGTCACCGAAGCGCGCGGCGTGCGCACCCTGCACGATCGGCTGCTGCTGGCGCCGGGGCAGGAGGGCTGCTGGGCGCCGGCGATGCAGGCGTTGCTGCGGCGCCTGGGGCCGGGCGCTTGCGTGCAGGGATCGCGCTGGAGCCCGGCGCCGCCGCAATCCGATGCGCTCGCCGCCCTGCCCGGCGTCGAGATCGAGGCGATCGAAAGTTTCGTCGTGCAGGCGGTCGATTTCGATCAATGGCCGGACTGGGACAGCTATTGGCGATCGGTGTCGCGCACGCTGCGGCAGACGGTGCAGGCCGCCGAAACGCGCGACGGCGGCGTGGAGCTTGCCGTCAGGGCCGGGCGGCGGGCGGTGATCGACGTGCCGCAGGTCGTGCTGGCGGCGTTCGGTGTGCAGCGGCGCAAGGCGGTGTTCGGCGAACATTGGTACCGTGTCGTCCATGCCGGTGGCACGCTGGTGACGTGCCGCGATCATCTTGCCGTCGCCTCGGTGCGGCAGCACGGGCGGCTGGTGGCGAGCAACGCCAGCGTCGAGTTCGGGCGGGTCAGCCATCTGCTGGTCGGCGGCGTCCGCGCCGGGGCGAGCGGTGGCTGGTGTTCGATGAAGGCGCTGCTGCAACGCGCCCAGGCACAGGGGCCGGGGGCCAAGTTCGTGATGGGCGCGTTCGAACCCTCGCTGCATGATGAGGCGGCGGCCGGGGGTCTGCTGCGCTCCCGGCGCGCCTGCCGGGTCAGCGATTTGCCGGCAGCGCGAACGAGGTTCCACTATCATGGCTAGCCGCGATCAAGGGCAGGGGCGGGCTCGCATTGGCGCTCGCTGGCTGCTGGCGCTGGTCTATCTGGCGGTCGGCATCGTGCATCTGCGCTCGCCGGCGGCGTTCCTGCCGATCATGCCCGATTGGGTGCCATACCCGCGAGCCGTCGTGTTGCTGACCGGCGTCTGGGAACTCGTCGGCGCCGCACTGCTCGCCTGGCCGAACGCCCGCGCCAACCGCTGGGGCGGCATCGCCATGGCCGCCTATGCGGTGGCGGTGTTCCCGGCCAACATCAAGCACGCCCTCGAAGGCGTCGCTATCGGCGGCCAGGTGCTCGGCTGGGGCTATCATGCGCCGCGGCTGCTGTTCCAGCCGGTGTTCGTCTGGTGGGCGCTATGGGCCGGACGGGTGATCGATTGGCCTGTTCGTCGCGGCCCAACGGTTACCGGACCGCGGTCCACATGAGCAGCAGCTGGTCGATCGCGAACAAGATACCGAAAATGCGCTTGTTTTCGCGTGCCAGCCATTCGGGCAGAAAAATATCGAAATTGGCCCGACGGTCATCGGTGAAGCGTGCGGCGATAGCAGTAAGCGGGCAGCGAATGCCGTTGGCGACAAGAACCGCGACCTCCGCCCAGACCAACAGGCTGAGCCAGGCCGCGACGCCGGCATGGCCGGCCACCACCGCGACGGGTATGGCCAGAATAGCGCCAGCGAAGATTGCCCAGGCGAGCGTGTGCACGAACCGTATCCAGAACAAAAATGAAGCATCGGACCGCGGCATTGCCTAGCATAGCAGGGCAGCCCGATCCGCGTCAGCGGGCCCGCAGCCCGTCGCTGATCAGCGCGGCAGCCGCGGCCGCGATGTCGGCGGGGTCGCGGCTTTCGTCCCACACCCCGAAGCGCAGGCCGAGGAAGACGTTCATGCCCATGATCGCCCAGGCGCGCACCACCATGTCGCCCTGGGAAATCTCGCCGGTGCCGAACGCCTGGGTCAGGCTGGCGGCATAGCCTTCGGCGATCTCGACATAGTGGCGGCGATAGGCGTCCTCCGCGACAAAGGCGCTTTCGTCGATGATGCGGTAGAGCGCCTTGTGCTGGCGGACAAAGGCGATGAAGGCGGCGATGCCGGCGCGTTCGCCGGACAGGCGATCGGGGGCGGCGAGGATCACCGGCGCCACGGTGGCGCGGACCTGGCGGCTCATGTCGGCGACGAGCGCGCGGAACACCGCCTCCTTCGATTTGAAATAGGTGTAGAAACTGCCGATGGCGACGCCGGCGCGCTGGGCGATGCGGGCGATGCCGGCCTCGTGGAAGCCGCGCTCGCCGAACTCCTCGGCCGCCGCGTCGAGGATGGCGCGCAGGGTACGCTGGCCGCGCGCCGTGCGCGGCGTCCTGTCGATCGGTTCGGCTGTGGCCTGTGGCTTTGCGGGCACATCCATCGCGTCGTTGCAGCCTCTAGTTGAAAACCGGTTCAGGTTTCAGTATCGCTGTCGGCAACAGGGCGCAAGCAGGCGCCGAAAGGCTCGGGGAGGCGATGATGACCGCAATTGCAACACTGCGCACGATGCTGGCTTTGGGCGTGGCGACCGCCGCGATGACAGTGGCGATGACACCGGCGCTGGCGCAGCAGGCGCCCCCGGCCGCTGCGCCGGAATCGGCCGGCACCGAGATCAACGATGCCGAGATCATCGTCTCCGCCCGCCGCCGTGACGAGCGGCTGATCGACGTCCCCGTTGCCGTCACTGCCTATTCCCAGGCCGATCTCGCCCGCACCCAGGCGGTCGATCTCGGCGGCCTGCAGGGCACCGCGCCCAGTCTCAACATCGTCCAGGGCCGCGGATCGGCGGCGAGCGCCAACATCTTCATCCGCGGCGTCGGCCAGCCCGACGCGCTGCAGACCTTCGATCCCGCCGTCGGCGTCTATGTCGATGGCGTCTATCTCTCGCGCATCCAGGGCGCGCTGCTCAGCCTGAACGATGTCGAGCGCATCGAAGTGCTGCGCGGGCCACAAGGCACGCTCTATGGCAAGAACACCATCGGCGGCGCCGTCTCGATCGTCAGCCGCAAGCCCGATCTCGAGCGGCTGAAGGCCGAAGGCTCGGCGCTGTACGGCAGCTACAACCAGGTCCTGCTCAACGGCTATGTCACCGTGCCGCTGATCACCGACAAGCTGGCCCTGTCCGTCGCCGGGCAATGGGACAAGCGCGACGGCCTCGTCACCGATCCGCGCACCGGCCGCCGTTTCAACGATCGCGACGGCCTGTCGGGTCGCGCCATCCTGCGCGCCAAGCCGGTCGACAATTTCGAAGTCATCCTGTCGGGCGATTACACCCGCCAGCGCAACGCGCTGACGCTCGGCTATCCGACCGCACCGCTGCTGCAGACCAGCCTGTTCCCGGCCGGCGTGCGCACGCTGGTGCAGCCGCAGCCTTATGGCGCCTATGATTTCCGCGCCTCGACCAGTTTCGGCCCCGACAAGGGCCAGCGGCTCGATCATTGGGGCGTGTCGCTGACCGCCAATTGGGACCTGAGCGAGGCGATCACCGTTTCGTCGATCACCGCCTATCGCAAGCTGCGGCCGGATTTCTTCATTGATATCGACGCCAGCGAGGCCGAGCTCGGTGATGTTTTCGTCGGCATCAAACAGGAACAGTTCAGCCAGGAACTGCAGCTGAAGTGGAATACCGAGAAGTTCAGCGGCGTCTTCGGCCTCTATTATCTGAACGAGGATGTCGCCTCGCACCAGGAAGCCTATGCCGATGACCTGTTCACCTTCCTCGGCGGGCCGCTGACCTTCACCCGCTTCATCGACGACAAGCAGAACACCAAATCCTATGCCGCCTTCGGCCAGGCGACCTACAAGTTCACCGATCGCCTGTCGCTGACCGCCGGCCTGCGCTATACCCATGAGGAGAAGACCTACAACCGCGTCACGACGACGGCGTCGAGCTTCGCCGGGCTGAACGGCATCACCTTCCGCTTCCCGGACAATCTGCCGGCGCCGCTCAACACCCAGCCCAAGGCCAGCTTCGGCGCCTGGACGCCGTCGGTGACCCTGAGCTTCAAGCCCGACGATGCCAGCCTGATCTATGCCTCGGCGAGCCGCGGCTTCAAGTCGGGCGGCTTCAACGGCCGCGCCAATTCGCTGAACGACCTGACCCTGGTGGTGAACGGCGTGTCGCAGCTGGTGACCCGCTTCGAGCCGGAAACCGTCTGGACGTACGAAGTCGGCGCCAAGGGCAGCTTCATGGACGGCAAGGTCTATCTGTCCGGCACCGCCTTCTACAGCGACTACAACAATTTCCAGGCGCGCGTCGGCGGCGGCACGGTCGGGTCGACCGGCGTCTTCCCGGTATTGAACGCCGGCAAGCTGCGCATCTGGGGGCTGGAGGGCGAAGCGGTGGTCAAGCCGGTGCGTGGCCTCGCGCTGCGTGCCACCTTCAGCTATCTCGACGCCAAATATGTCGAGTTCAACGACGGCCGCCGCGTGCCGCCGCAGAGCTTCTCGTGCAACCCGACCGGCGCTGCCATCACCTGCCGCCCGGCGTTCGCGCCGCCGATCACGCTGTCGCTCGGCGCCGACTATAACTTCGCGATCGGCAACGCCGGCAATCTGACGATCGGTGTCGATACCCGCTTCATCGACAAGCATTTCCTGTCGGTGGACAACCGCCCCGGCCTCACCGAGCCGGGCTATTGGCTGGCCAATGCGCTGATCCAGTTCGATGCGGCGAGCGGCAAATGGTATCTGCGCGGCGGCGTCAAGAACGCCTTCGACCAGCGCTATCGCACCGATGGCCAGGAGTTCAGCTCGGTCGGCAATATCCAGACGGTCTATTATGGCGACCCGCGGACGTTCACGATCACGGCGGGCTTCCGGTTCTGATCTTCTCCCTCCCCGTTGACGCTTCGCGTCGCCTACGGCTGTGGGGAGGGCGACTCGCGCTTCTTCAGCGCCAGCGGGGTGGGGGTCCTTCTACGGTGACGGAGAAGCGCCCCCCACCCCGCTCGGCGTGAAGAACGCCGAGTCGCCCTCCCCGCCAGGGGGAGGGAGGGGTTATAGCCTGGTCAGCGCTTCCCGCGCCGCCGTCAGCCGCGCGATCGCCGCGTCGAGCACCGCATCGCCCTTGGCGAAGCACAGCCGCAGCGTCGCCGTCACCGGATCTTCGGCGTAGAAGGCCGAAACCGGAATGGTGGCGACGCCGTGATCGATCAGCGCCTCGGCAACCGCCGTGTCCGGGGCGGAGATCCCCGAGGCGAGAAGGTCGATCGACACGAACCAGGTGCCGGCGCTCGGCAGCAGCCGATAGCCGGCGGCGCTCAGCCCCGCGACCAGCCGGTCGCGCGAGCGGGCAAAGTCGCGGCGCATCGCCTCGAACCAGTCGCCTGGCTTGGCCAGGCCGAAAGCGACCGCGGCCTGGAGATTCGGCGGGGTGGTGAAGGTGAGGAACTGGTGTGACCGCGCCAGCGCCCGGGTCAGATCCGGCGCCGCCGCCATCCAGCCGACTTTCCACCCCGTCAGCGCGAAGATCTTGCCGGCCGAACCGATCTTGACGCTGCGGTCCCGCAGTCCCGGCACGGCGAGTACCGAGACATGGCCGGCGCCATCGAAGACGACATGTTCCCAGACCTCGTCGGCGATCACCAGCGCGTCATGGGCGACGACGAATTCGGCGAGCAGTTCGAGCGCGGCGCGGTCGCACAGGCTGGCGCTAGGGTTCAAGGGATTGTTGAGGATGACCAGCCGGGTGCGCGGGCCGAAGGCGGCGGCCAGCGCGGCGCGGTCGAACTGCCAGTGCGGCGGGCGCAATGTCACCAGCCGCGGCACCCCGCCGGCACGCAGCACCAGCGGCAGATAGGCGTCGTAGAGCGGCTGGAACAGCACGACCTCGTCGCCCGGCGTGACCAGCGCCAGGATGGCGGCGGCAAGCGCTTCGGTGGCGCCCGAGGTGACGGTGATCTCCGCCTGCCAGTCGAGATCGACGCCCTGATGGGCGCGGTAATGATCGGCGATGGCGCGGCGCAATTCCGGCGTTCCGGCCATCGGCGGATATTGGTTCGATCCCGACAGCAGCGCCGCGGCGGCGGCATCGAGCACATCCTGCGGCCAGCCGCTGTCCGGAAAGCCCTGGCCGAGGTTGATGGCGCCGGTGGCACGGGCGCGCGCCGACATGGTTTCGAAAATGGTGGTGCCCATGGCGTTGTAGAGCGGATTCATGGCCGCTCCGGCTTCGCCGCCGCTCTGGCTCGGGGCAGACTCTTCAGACGAGCATCGCGAGCGGCGAGGCAGCGCCGCCGAACAGCGTTGCGAGCAGGCGATCGTAATTGCCGCGACCGCTTTCGACCCAGCTCCGGGTCTTCTGGTACTGGCTTTCGTAGCTTGTGCGGACCTTGAACAGCTCGAGATCGGCGCTGCGCGTCAGATATTCGGTAAAGCCTTCGACGATATCCGGGTTGGCGCCGCCGATCGAATAGAATTTCGGATAGAAGGACGGGTGGCTGAGATAATGGATATACTCATGCACCAGCGTGCCCCAGCCGAGGCTCGGATCCTTCTTTACATAGATCTTGCGCTGGAAGTTATAGAGATCCGCTGCCACAAAGGCATTGACGTAATCGACCAGTTCCTGGGCCGTCTCGGTAAAATTGTTCGCGGTCTTGAAACAGCCGTTGTAGGTAACAGCGAATTTCGTGGTGAAGGCCGGCAGATCGAGAAAGACGAAGACCGTCTCTGCCGACATGCTGTCGAGGCCCTTCTGATAATGGGCACCATAGCGCGATCGAACAAGATTCATCGCGCGATCCGCGTCGGCATGGGAAAGCATGCAATTCCCCCTTCAACACTCGATGCGAGATACCTCAAGTCGCGCCGCCCCCGCAACCCTCGCTCACCCTTCCCATCATGCCGGCCCCGGATTAGGACGATGTCATGGGAGAAACGTTGCCGAACGATGCCGTCGCCATGACCGAGAGCGCCGCCGCCGCGGAACTGGCGCGACTGGCCGCCGAAATCGCCGACCACAGCCGCCGCTATCACGGCGAGGACGCGCCGCTGATCAGCGACGCCGATTATGACGCGCTGGTGCGCCGCAATGCCGAGCTGGAAGCGGCGTTTCCGCAACTGGTGCGGCCGGATTCGCCGTCGCTCGCGGTCGGCAGCGCGCCGGCGGCGGGGTTCGGCAAGATCGTCCACAGCCGGCCGATGCTCAGCCTCGACAATGTCTTTTCCGACGACGAAGCGCGCGAGTTCGTGGCGCGGGTGCGGCGCTTCCTGGGTCTGGGCGACGACGAGCCGGTGGCGCTGCTTGCCGAGGCCAAGATCGACGGGCTGTCGCTGTCGCTGCGTTATGAAGGCCGGCGGCTGGTCAGCGGCGCGACCCGCGGCGATGGCGCGGTGGGGGAGGATGTCACCGCGAATGTCCGCCATGTCATCGGCCTGCCGATGGTGCTGCCGTCGGATGCGCCGGTCACCGCCGAGGTGCGCGGCGAAGTCTATATGACCAAGGCCGATTTCGCGGCGCTCAATGCGCGCCAGGCGGCGGCCGGTGCCAAGGTATTCGCCAATCCGCGCAATGCCGCGGCGGGCTCGCTGCGCCAGCTCGACGCCAGCGTCACTGCCAGCCGGCCGCTCGGTTTCCTGGCGCATGGCTGGGGCGAGATGGGGGCAGTGCCGGCCACGACCCAGGGCGGGGTGATGGCGGCGATCGGCGATTGGGGGTTCGACATCGGCGCGCTGCGGGCATCGTGCGCCGATATCGAGGCGGCGCTGGCCTTTACTCGCGAGATCGAGGCACGCCGCGCCGACCTGCCGTTCGATATCGATGGCGTCGTCTACAAGGTCGAACGGCTCGACTGGCAGGCGCGGCTGGGGCAGGTGGCGCGTTCCCCGCGCTGGGCGGTGGCGCACAAATTCGCCGCCGAACAGGCCGAAACGATTCTGCTCGCCATCGATATCCAGGTCGGTCGCACGGGCGCGCTGACGCCGGTGGCGCGGTTGCAGCCGGTGACGGTGGGCGGTGTCGTCGTCACCAATGCCACCTTGCACAATGAGGACGAGATCGCCCGGCTTGACGTGCGGCCGGGCGACCGGGTGCGGGTGCAGCGGGCGGGCGATGTCATCCCGCAGGTGCTCGGCGTGGTGCCGGTCGATGCGCCGCGTGGGGCCGCCTGGATATTCCCCGATCACTGCCCGGTGTGCGGATCGACGGCGGTGCGCGAAGCCGAAGCGGTGGTGCGGCGCTGCACCGGCGGGCTGACCTGCCCGGCGCAGCGCGACGAGCGGCTTCGCCACTTCGTCTCGCGCCAGGCCTTTGATATTGAAGGCTTCGGCAGCGAGCGCATCGAGCTGTTTGCCGGCGCCGGACTGATCACGCGGCCGGGCGACATCTTCCGGCTGGGCGACCATCGCGAGACCTTGCTGTCATGGAAGGGCTTCAAGCCCGTTTCCGTCGACAAGCTGCTGGCGGCGATCGAGGCGCGGCGGGCGGTCGGGCTGGATCGTTTCCTGTTCGGGCTCGGCATCCGCCATATCGGCGAAGTGACGGCGCGGGACCTGGCGCGGGCGTTCGGATCGGCGGAAGCGCTGCGCGATGCGGCAGTGGCGGCGGCGTCCGACCCCGATGCGCTCGCCCGGCTGACCGAAATCAACGGCATCGGGCCGATCGTCGCCGAGGCGCTGGTCGATTTCTTCGCCGAGCCGCACAATCTCGAAACGCTCGCCGATCTGCTCGGCGAAGTGAAGCCGGAACCGCTGGCAGCGGCGCGGCAGACGGCGCTCACCGGGCAGACCGTGGTTTTCACCGGCGCGTTGACGACGCTGACCCGCGACGAAGCCCGCGCCCAGGCCGAAGCGCTGGGAGCGAAAGTGGCGGGGTCGGTTTCGGCGCGCACCAACCTCCTCGTCGCCGGCGCCGATGCCGGGTCGAAACGCACCAAGGCGGAAGCGCTGGGGGTGAAGGTGATCGACGAAGCCGAATGGGTCGCCCTGGTGGCGGCGCAATAGAGCTGTCATCGAAGGAGTCATGCAGCCAGTGCATGGCTGCCGTGAACAATGTTGCGCTGCACAAATGAGTGCGACTCGACTATCTCCACGCCTGCCGCCTCATTCCGGGCGGCAGATGAGGAGAAGCAAGATGAAGATCGTTCTTCAGGGCTTCGAACCGCAGCCCGCGCCGGTGAACGCCACCGGCATCGTTTCGGCGAAGTTCCCGATGCGGCGCAAGCCGCGGGTGCAGCTGCACCCGGTTGTGGCCGAAACCCGGCTGTTCCACGCCCTCTGAGGCGCGGAACAGCCGCTTTCACCGCCATCGCGGCGGCAACAATCAGCGCCGCTTCGGCGGCCTTTCGAAGACCAGGCACGGCCATTCGGCGCGCGTCTTCGGCGTCACGGGCACCAGCCCGTGGCGGCGATAGGCCTGCGCCACCCGCCGCGCCTGGACATCGAGCAAGCCGGCAAGCACCACCCGCCCGCCGGGCGCGGTGGCGCGTGCCATGTCGCGCGCCATGGCGATAAGCGGCGGCGCCAGGATATTGGCGAGGATCAGGTCATAGGGCGCCCGGCCGCGCAGCCGCGGATGGCCGAGGCCGGTGGCGACGACCAGTTCCAGCCGGCCCGCCGCGCGCCCGGATAGCATGCGGTTGCCTCGCGCATTGCCGCGGCTGACCGCCACCGCCACCGGATCGATGTCGCTGGCGATGGCCGCGGCCGCCAGCCAGCGCTTCAGCGCCGCGATGGCGAGCACGCCGGTGCCGGTGCCGATATCGGCGATGCGCGCCGGCCGCCGCCGTTGCTTGCCGAGCCGGTCGAGCGCTCGCAAACAGCCGAGCGTCGTCGCATGCTGGCCGGTGCCGAAGGCCAGCCCGGCCTCGATGGCGATGGCGCGATCCCCTGGTCGCACTGCGTCGGCATGGGCGGCGGTGTGGACCAGGAAACGCCCGGCGCGCACCGGCTCCAGCCCGCGCTGCGAAAGCGTCGTCCAGTCTTCCTCCGCCAGTTCGGCAACCACGATGTCGCGGGCGCTCGGGAAGCAATTGACCAGCAGGGTCACCGCCGCGGCGGGCGGTTGTTCGGCGAAATAGGCGGTCATCCGCCAGATATCGGGCTGCGCCGGGTCCGGCTCCTCGACATTCAGCGTCGGCGGATCGGCGAACATGTCCTCGACATCGGGGAGGTCCTCCGCCTCGCGGCGGGTGCAAGTCAGGGCGACGGTCCAGGTCATCTCAATCAGCGCACATAGCTGGCGCCGTTGATGTCGAGCGTCGCGCCGGTCAGCGACGCAGGCGCTTCGCTCGCCAGCCAGCGGATCGTCTCGGCGACTTCCTCCGGGCTGGCGACCCGGCCGAGTGGGATGTCGGCGAGCAGCTTGTCGCCGCCGCGGCTCGACAGATATTCCTCGGCCATGCCGGTCATGGTGAAGCCCGGCGCCACCGCAAAGGCCAGCACGCCATCGCGGGCATAGCCGCGGGCGATCGACTTGGTCATCGCGATCATGCCGCCCTTGGCGGCGGCATAGTGCCAGTGCAGCGGACTGTCGCCGCGATGGCCGGCGCGGCTGGCGACATTGACGATGCGACCGCCGCCGTGCTGCCGGAAATGCCGGACGGCATGGCGGCAGAGTTCGGCGGCGCTGGTCAGGTTGATGGCCAGGCTGCGCTGCCACATGGCGACAAAGGCCTCGTCGCTATCGTCGATGTCGACGCCCTCGAAAACGCCGGCATTGTTGACCAGCACATCGATGCGCCCGCCGGCGGCGGCGAGCGCTTCTGCCCAGAGCCGGTCAGCGGCGCCCGCGTTGGCAAGATCGGCGGCGATCAGGCCGTTCCCGCCGCGCGTCGACTGGCCGATGACCCGGTGACCGGCAGCGCCGAGCGCGGCAAAGGTGGCGGCACCGATGCCGCGCGAGGCACCAGTCAGAAGGATGTTGGCCATGGCGCTGCTTTGGCGCGCGCCGCCGGGGCTGGCAAGCGCGCCGACCAATCATGCCTCCGGCGGCTGGGGCCTTAGGCCCCAGACCCCATTTCGATTTTTTATCCCGATAACAAGCAGTTCAGGAACAACGGCGACCAACAAAATGGGGTCTGGGGCCTAAGGCCCCAGCCGCCGGAGGCCCACCATCTTGATGAGTCAGTCCCCGACCAGCGCGCTGGCGAAATCGGCAGCGTCGAAGCTGCGCAGATCGTCCATGCCTTCGCCGACGCCGATGGCGTGGATCGGCAGGCGGAATTTTTCCGCCGCGGCCACCAGCATGCCGCCGCGCGCCGAACCGTCGAGCTTGGTCATCACGAGGCCGGTGACCCTGGCGACGTCGCGGAACACCTCGATCTGGTTGAGGGCGTTCTGGCCGGTGGTGGCATCCAGCACCAGCAGCGTGTCGTGCGGCGCCGCGGGGCTGAGTTTCTGCAGCACGCGCCGCATCTTGGCGAGTTCGTCCATAAGCCCGGCCTTGTTCTGCAGGCGTCCGGCGGTATCGATGATCAGCACATCGGTGCCGGCGTCGCGGGCCTGTTGCAGCGCCTCGAAGGCCAGGCCGGCGGCGTCGGCGCCCTGTTCGCCGGCGACGACCGGCACGCCGATGCGATCGGCCCAGATCTTCAGCTGGGCGATGGCGGCGGCCCGGAACGTGTCGCCGGCGGCCAGCATCACCGTATAATCCTGCTCGGTGAAGCGGCGGGCGAGCTTGGCGATGGTCGTCGTCTTGCCGCTGCCGTTGACGCCGACGACGAGCACGACGTGCGGGCGCGGGAAGGCGGTGATCGCCAGCGGCCGGGCGACGGGGGCGAGCACGGCGGCGACTTCGGCGGCCACCGCCGCTTTCAGCCCGGCCTCGTCGATGCCGCGGGCGAATTTGGCATCGCCGAGACGGTCGCGGATGCGCGCTGCGACAGCGGGGCCGAGATCGGCGGCGATCAGCGCTTCCTCGATGGCGTCGAGGCGCTCGGCGTCCAGCGGCTGGCTGCCGGTGGCGAGGCCGGCGAGGCTGTCGCCCAGGCGGCTGGTCGAGCGCGCCAGGCCCTGTTTCAGGCGATCGAGCCAGCTCATCCGAAGCGCTCCAGGTCGATTTCGCCGGTGAAGGCCAGGGTTGCCGGGCCGGCGAGCAGCAGATGGCCGTCGTCGCGGCGGCTGATGACGAGGTCGCCGCCGGGCAGGGTGACGGTAACTTGGGACGCGGCCAGCCCGCGGCGCTGGGCGACGGCGACGGCCGCCACCGCCCCGGTGCCGCAGGCGCGGGTAAGGCCGGCGCCGCGTTCCCAGACGCGCAGGATCATGCGGTCGCGTGCCGGCAGGGCGGCGACGCCGACATTGGTGCGTTCGGGGAAGGCGGCATCGCTTTCGATGCGGGGACCGAGGGTTTCGAGCGGCACGGCGTAGGGATCGGCGACGAAGAACACGACATGCGGATTGCCGACTGACACGGCGCCGGGGCCGGCGAGATCGTCCCAGGCCAGCGGCAGGCGCGCCGTGTCCATGGCGAAGGCCAGCGGCACGTCCTGCCAGTCGAAGCGGGCCAAGCCCATGTCGATGGTGGCGCCGTCGCCATCGGCCGCGGCGGAGAGCAGCCCGCCGCCGGTCTCGATGGTCGCCTCGCCGCCGACCAGCGCGGCGACGGCGCGGGCGCCATTGCCGCAGGCCGGCGACTCGCTGCCGTCGTGGTTCCAGAAGCGGGCGCGGACGGTGGCGATGTCGCTCGGCTCGACGGTGATCAGCTGGTCGCAGCCGATGCCGGTGTGGCGATCGGCGAGGGCGCGGGCGATCGCGCCGGTCATGCGGATCGGCGTCGTGCGGGCATCGAAGACGACGAAGTCATTGCCGATGCCGTGCATTTTCAGGAACTGGCGAGGCTGCATCGCGCGTGTTTAGGGATGGGCAGGCAACTTGTCACGCGGGCGGGCGTCTGCCAGACGCGGCCGCGACCCGGAGGGGGATCGACGGTGAATGTGCATGCGGAAAAGGTGCTGGCCTGGCTGGCGACGACCGGCGCCGAGGACTGGCATCGCAGCGCCGAAACCTGGAATTTCGACGATGGTACGGCGCCGCTCGAATGGATCGTCGAGCAGCCCGATTGCGATGCCGCCACGGCGCTGTTGATCTTCTGGCGTTGCCAGCCCGGGGAATGGGCGGCGATGTATCCGAATCGTTCGGCCTGCACCGATCCGCATCATGGCGCGGAATATGACCTGGCGGTGAAGATCAAGCGCCACTGGCTGGCGGGCCGCTACCCACAGAAGCGCTTTCGCTACGATCCCGGTGCCGAATGGGGCGTCGTGCCCGGCGAGATCGACGCCAAGGGCCATCGCGACCTCGAAACGCCGGTGGCGATGACCTTTCCGGTGGAAGGGCGCAATGTCGACAGCCGCCGCTTCGGCGAGGGACTGCCGTTGCGCCAGGCGCCGGGCTCAAATTAGGAGGAATTCACCGACGATCACGTTGCGCGCCCGGCCGGTCAGCCGCACCCGGTCGCCGGCGACTTCGCAGCCGACATGGCCGCCGCGCCGGCTGGCCTGGAAGGCAGTGAAGGACGTGCGGCCGAGCCGTTCCGCCCAATAGGCGGCGATGATGGCATGGGCCGATCCGGTGACGCTGTCCTCGTCGATCCCGGCCTCGGGCACGAAGACGCGGCTGACGACATCGGCGCCGCTGGCATCGCCGGCGCCGGGTGCGGTGGCGACGACCATCAGGTCGCGGCCGGTCTGCAGGGCGATGATGGCGCGATAATCGGGGGCAAGGGCGCGCACCTCGGCGGCCGAGGCGAAGACAGCGACGCGATAGTCGGTGCCGCGGGCGAGCACGGCTTCGGGGCGCGCGCCGAGCGCCGCCGCCAGCGCATCGAAATCCTGCGCCGAAATGCTTTCCGTCGCCGGCCAGGACGGCAGCGCCACGACATAGCCGGCGTCGCCGGCGCGCTCGACGGTCAGCACACCGGCCTTGACGGTGGAAAAGCGCACCGCGGTCATCGTCGGCACGCTCGACAGGATCAGATGGCCGGCGGCGAGCGTCGCATGGCCGCACAGTGCGACCTCGATGCCCGGCGTGAACCAGCGCAGGTCCCAATCGGCGGTCTCGGGATCGGCGCAGGGCACGATGAAGGCGGTTTCG
>JAIXZK010000095.1 GCA_027489695.1 Sphingomonadales bacterium | reverse complement strand
CTGTTCGGCGATGGCGACACGGTGGCCGCCCTTGATCAACCGGGCGAGGTAACCATCGGCGGCATGGATCGGCACGCCGCACATCGGGATCGGCGCGCCGGCATGTTCGCCGCGCCTGGTCAGCGCGATGTCGAGGCAGGCGGCGGCGGTGGCGGCATCGTCGAAGAACAGTTCGTAGAAATCGCCCATGCGGAAGAACAGCAGGCAATCGGGCGCCTCGTCCTTCAGCGCCAGATATTGCGCGATCATTGGCGATGTCTGGGGGGAAGCGGCGGCGGTCATCCCCGGCGTTGTAGCGCGGGCACCGCCGCGCTCAAACCGCCGCGCGGCCCCCCGGCGTCATTCCAGCCATTCGAGCGCGATATCGTCGGAACGGTCCTTGGTCGCGCCTTCCCAGGCGTTGACGATGGCGTTCAGGCTGTCGAGCTTGACCCAGCCCTTTTCGACATAGCCGTGCATCGTCTCGCATACGCTCTTGAAGCGCACCGCTTCCGAAACCAGCGAGACGAGTGTCCACAAATTGGTTCGCACCCCGGGTTGGACATCGGTGCCGTCATATGCTGCAACGATGGCGGGGATGAGCTTGTCGATGGTCTGGGTGTTGGTCTGCGGCGGCTTGCGCAGCTGCTTGTAATGGCCGGACTGGCCCGTCTTGCAGCCGCTGGGAACAGCGCCCTCGGCGTCGGAGAATTTGTACCAGACAGCGTCCTTGCCGCGCACCGCGTTGATGTAGAGGCTGCGGCGATCAAGGCACAGGAACAGGCTGGCCGCCCCCTGGCTGGGGCTGACCTTGACCCAGCAAGCCTTGCCGCGCTGCCGATCGGCCTTCAGATTGTCGCGAAGCCGATCGATGCTCGCCCGGTAATCGCCGGCGCTGCATTTGACCTCGATCCAGCCGGCCGCGGCGTCGGCCGGGGGCGCTTGCGAGCCTGGATTCGCCGCCGACGCTGCCGCGGACCCCGGATTGAACTTGCTGGCCATGGTCGCGCCTCACGTCGACTGCGGCGGGACATTACGTCTCCGGTGTCGCCGCGCCAACCGCGAAAGCCTTAACCGGTTTCGCTTGCCCCTGGCGGGCGGCGTTCCTATCACTCGGCTTCACCATCGTGGGGATGCCGTCATGGCCGAGGACAAACCGGACACCGGGCCAGACTTTGGCGATGCCGAGGCGCTTGCCTTCCATCGCATGGGCGGCAAGCCCGGCAAGATCGAGATCATCGCTTCGAAGCCGATGGCGACGCAGCGCGACCTCAGCCTCGCCTATTCGCCCGGCGTCGCGGCGCCGGTGCGCGCCATCGCCGCCGATCCCGACGCTGCCTATGATTACACCATCAAGGGCAATCTCGTCGCCGTCATCTCGAACGGCACCGCCATCCTCGGCCTCGGCAATCTCGGCGCGCTGGCGTCAAAGCCGGTGATGGAAGGCAAGTCGGTTCTGTTCAAGCGCTTCGCCGACATCGATTCGATCGACATCGAGCTGGCCAGCGAGGATGTCGACAAGCTGATCGCCGCCATCGAGATCATGGAGCCGAGCTTCGGCGGCATCAACCTCGAGGACATCAAGGCGCCGGAATGCTTCATCATCGAAACGACGCTCAAGGAGCGGATGAACATCCCGGTCTTCCATGACGACCAGCATGGCACCGCCATCGTGGCTGCCGCCGGCGTCATCAACGCGCTGCACCTGACCGGCCGCAAGCCGGAGGACGTCCGCATGGTCGTCAACGGCGCCGGCGCGTCCGCCATCGCGTGTACCGAGCTGATCAAGGCGTTCGGCGTCCGCCATGTCATCATGTGCGACACCAGTGGCGTCATCTGGCAAGGCCGCGAAAAGGGCATGAACCAGTGGAAGTCGGCGCATGCCGCCGTCACCGATGCCCGCACGCTGGAAGAAGCCGTGGTCGGCGCCGATCTGCTGCTCGGCCTGTCGCAGAAGGGCGCCGTCAGCCCTGCGATGATCGCCTCGATGGCGAAGAATCCGATCATCTTCGCCATGGCCAATCCCGATCCCGAGATCACGCCGGAGGAAGTCGCCGCGGTGCGCAGCGATGCCATCATGGCGACCGGGCGCAGCGATTATCCCAACCAGGTCAACAACGTCCTGTGCTTCCCCTATCTGTTCCGCGGCGCGCTCGATGTGCGGGCGACGGCGATCAACGAAGCGATGAAGATGGCCGCCGCCAACGCCATCGCGGCGCTGGCGCGGATGCAGGTGCCCGATGAAGTCGCGGCGGCCTATGGCGGCCGGGTCCGCACCTTCGGCCCCGAATACATCATCCCGGCGCCGTTCGATCCGCGCCTGATCGAGGAAATCCCCACCGCCGTCGCCAAGGCGGCGATGGCCTCGGGCGTGGCGAAGAAGCCGTTCTTCGACGAGGCCGCCTATCGCCAGGAGTTGCGCTCGCGGCTCAATCCGACGACGCAGATCCTTGCCGGCGCGGTGGAAGCCGCCAAGCAACGGCCACGCCGCTGCGTCTTTGCCGAGGCCGAGCAGGAAGTGGTGCTGCGCGCCGCCGTCAACTGGCGCAATTCCGGCTATGGCGAGCCGGTGCTGGTCGGCCGCGAGGCGCCGGTGCGGGAAGGCCTGGCGCGGATCGGCGTCGCCGATATCGACAGCTTCGAGATTCACAACAGCAGCGTCAGCCCGCTGGTGCCGCGCATGGTCGAGCGGCTCTATCACCGGCTGCAACGCCGCGGCGCGCTGCTCCGCGACGTGCAGCGCATGGTCAATCATGAACGCAATGTCTTCGGCGCGATGCTCGTCGAGCTCGGCGAAGCCGATCTGATGCTGACCGGCGTCACCCGCAATTTCGCGACGACCTTCCGCCAGGTCCGCCAGGTCATCGATCCGTCGGGCGGGCATCGGCCGTTCGGCCTGCACATGCTGGTCGGCAAGTCCGAAACCATCTTCATCGCCGACACGACCGTCACCGAACGCCCGACGGCGGAACAATTGGCCGATATCGCCGAGCAGACGGCGGCGGTGGCGCGCCGGCTGGGCCAGGAACCGCGCGTCGCCTTCCTCAGCTATTCGAACTTCGGCAATCCACCCGGCGAATATGTCGGCAATCTGCGCGACGCGGTGAAGCTGCTCGACGAACGCGGCGTCGGCTTCGAATATGAAGGCGAAATGTCGGCGGACGTCGCGCTCAACCCCGAAATGCGGGCGCTTTATCCGTTCAACCGCCTGTCGGGCCCGGCCAATGTGCTGATCATGCCCGGCCTGCATTCGGCCAATATCGCCGCCAAGCTGCTGAAGGAACTGGGCGGCAGCCGCGTCATCGGGCCGTGCCTGGTCAACATGAGCCGGCCCGTGCAGATCGCGCCGATGACGGCGAGCGCGTCGGACATCGTGACGCTCGCCATCCTGGCCTCGACCGGGGTGGTGGTTTGAAGCCGCCGATCCTTTGCCTCCACGGATTGTGGGCGACCCCCGGCACCTTCGCCCGGCTGGCGCCGCGGCTGGAGGCGCTGGGCCATCCGGTCGCGACGCCGGCACTGCCGATGCACGACCGGCTGTTCGGCGACCTGCCCGAACCCGCACTGGGCGCCGTGACGGTGGAAGATTATGCGCGCTTCCTGGTCGCCGAGGTCGAGCGGATGCCGGCGCCGCCGGTGATCATCGGCCATTCAATGGGCGGCATGCTGGCGCAGGTGGTGGCAGCGCGCGTCGCCCATGCCGGGCTGGTGCTGCTCTCCCCCGCCGCGACGGCGACAACGGCGGTGCCGGCGTTTGCCACGGTGCGCACCATGGGCGGCACCGTGCTGAAATGGCAGTCGTGGAAATCGCCGGTGCGGATCGACTGGGATGCGGCGCGCTGGGGCATCTACAATGGCGTGCCCGAGGCGATCGCCCGCGCCGAATATGGTGGGCTGGTATGGGATTCGGGCCGCGTCGTTGCCGAAATGACGATTCCCGGCCTGTCGACGACAGCAGCAACACGCGTCGATTATGGCCGGCTGAACCGCCCGGCGCTGGTCATCGTTGGCCAGGACGATCGCATCACCGTGCCCGGCATCGCCCGGGCGACAGCGCGCAAGCTCAACGGCGAGGTCGATTATCACGAGTTGCCCGGCACCGGCCATTGGCTGTTCTGGGGCGATACCGAAGTGCGCGTCGGCAGCATGATCGCCGAGTGGCTACAACGCCTCGATTCCTGACGGCGTCAGTGCCGGAGGCCGATGCGTG
This sequence comes from Sphingomonadales bacterium, assembly GCA_027489695.1. Classification (GTDB taxonomy): domain Bacteria; phylum Pseudomonadota; class Alphaproteobacteria; order Sphingomonadales; family Sphingomonadaceae; genus Sandarakinorhabdus. Next base: position 4,079 of record JAIXZK010000095.1, on the reverse strand, counting down.
ACCGAACCCGACAGCCTGCGCCAGCGGCTCGCCGCCGAAGCCGCGGCGCAGGGCTTCGTCGCCTTCGGGATCGCCAGCGCGACGGCGACGCCGCTCGCCGCGGCGCGGCTGCGCCAATGGCTGGCCGAGGGCTGCCAGGGCGAGATGCTGTGGATGGCGGAGACCGAGGCGCGCCGCGCCGCGCCGGCGGTGCTCTGGCCCGCGGTCAAGTCGGTGATCATGCTCGGCATGAGCTATGCGCCGCCGCGGGATCCGCGCTGGCTGGCGGCGCACCCGGCGCGCGCCGCGATCTCGGTCTATGCCCAGGGCGAGGATTATCACGAGGTCGTCAAGAAACGCCTGAAGGCGCTGGCGCGCTGGCTGGTCGCCGCGGCGCCGGGCGCCGATGTGAAAGTGTTCGTCGATACGGCGCCCGTCATGGAAAAGCCGCTGGCCGAAGCGGCGGGGCTCGGCTGGCAGGGCAAGCACAGCAACCTCGTCAGCCGCGAACATGGTTCCTGGCTGTTCCTCGGCTCGATCATGACGACACTCGATCTTGGGCTCGATCTGGCGCCCGACGCACCCCATGCCGATCGCTGCGGTTCCTGCGATCGCTGCCAGGTCGCCTGCCCCACCGATGCGTTTCCGGCGCCCTATCGGCTCGATGCGCGGCGCTGCATTTCCTACCTGACCATCGAGCACAAGGGGCCGGTGCCGGAGGAGTTCCGCGCCGCGCTCGGCAACCGCATCTATGGCTGCGACGATTGCCTCGCCGCCTGCCCGTGGAACCGCTTCGCAACTGCCGCGCGGGCGATGCAGGCCTTTGCGCCGCGCGCCGAGCTGGCGGCGCCGCGGCTGGCGGACCTGCTGGCGCTCGACGATGCAGCGTTCCGCGCCGTGTTCTCGGGCTCGCCGATCAAGCGCATCGGCCGCGATCGCTTCGTCCGCAATTGCCTCTACGCCGCCGGCAACAGCGGCGATCCGGCGTTGCTGCCCCCGGTGGCAGCGCTGGCCGACGACCCCGATCCGGCGGTCGCCGATGCCGCCGCCTGGGCGCTGGCGCGGCTGGCACAACGGCCACGATCACCCATGTCACAAGGCTGAGCGCAGCCGCCGTTATCCGCCGAAAAGATCGGCCTCCGGCGCCCTCACCACATCGGCGGCGGCGCGTCCTGGACCACCGCGCCGCGCTCGCGGGCGTCGCGCAGGCGATCGTCCATGCGGTTCTTGGCAGCGCGCGCATTGGCGACAAAGGCCTTGCGGTCGGCGAGCGACAGCCGCTGCAGTGCTGCCAGCATCTGCGCCTGGCGACGCTGGTGCGTCGTTTCGGCGGCAGTGCGCTCATCGTCCATCGCCCGGCGCAGCGCGGCGACGTCGAGGCGTTCATTCTCGAGCAGGGTCAGCATCCGGTCACGCGCCGCGCTCACCGCCTCGCGCTCGGTGATGCGGTCGGCGGGATTGCCGCGCATCGCCTCGGCCATGATCTGGCGGCCGGCCGGGGACATGCCGGCGAGCAGGCCGTTCTCGACGCGGTCGCGCAGCCGGCGCGCGAAACGGCCGCCCGCCTCGCCGTGCATGGGCGGCTGCAGGCGCATGGCGCGCGGCGCGCTCGCCGGCGGCGCTTGCGCCAGGCTCGCGGCAGGCGCCGTCATCAGCATCGCCAGCAGGGCGGAAATCACACGGGTACGCACGGTCATATCAGGTCTTCCTCGTCTGCCGTCGGTGTGAACACAGCGGCGAAGTCGGCATCGCCGGCCCCGCCAGGCGTCGCCGTCACCGCGGAACCGGCGGACGCCATGGTTTCTGCGCCGACGCCAGCGATCGGCAACGCGGTCGGATCGACGCGCTGCGGAATTGCCAGGATCAGCATGGTCGCGGCCGCGGCTGCCATGGCGCTGCCGGCGAGCCAGGCGCGGACGCCCCTGGCCGGGGCTGGCGGCGGCGGCGGCGCTGCGATGGGCTTCGACACCGGCAGCTGCTGCGGCAGCGCCGCGATCGCCTCGGCATCGATGCCGTTGGCCGTCGGCGCCGTCGCCCAGCCGTCTATCAACGCATCGAGCCGCCGCGCCTCGGCCAGGGCCGCCGCGACGGCCGGATCCTCGGCCAGCTCGAGCACGCTGGCGTGATCCTCGTCCGGCCAGCGCGCCGGATCGGCACCACAGGCGGCGATGATCGCCAGCGCGCGGTCGATGCGGTCAGGGGTGAAATCAGCGGTCATGGTCAAGCAATGTCCTCAATTCCATACGCGCCCTGCCGAGCAATCCCTCGACGGCCTTGGCGCTGGTCTCCAGCACCTCGGCGATTTCGGCCATGCTCAGCCCGTCGCCGTGGAACATCGCCAGCGCCGCCCGCTGCCGCGGCGCCAGCTTCGCCATGGCGGCGGCGATGTGGCGGCGCGATTCGCTGGTAACGGCGGCTTCATGGGGATCGGGGTCGCTGCTGGCGACGTCGGCAGCGGCCTCCAGCGGCGCGACCAGGCGGATCGAGCGCCGGCGATCGAGGCAGAGGTTGACGACCATGCGGCGGAACCAGCCTTCCAGCGAACCACGCGCCGGATCGAAGCGTTCGGCCATGGTCCACAAACGGGTCAGTGCCGTCTGGACGACATCCTCGGCGCCGGCGCGATCCTGCAGGGTACGATCGGCGAGGCGCAGCGCCGGGCCTTCGAGCTGCCGCACCAGCACCGCGAAAGCCGCGCGATCGCCGGCCTGCACCAGCGCCATCAGCGCGGCGCTCGAGCTGGGCGGTGGTACCGGCAGGCTGGTCATCCGGCGGCTTTACGCGGCAGCGTCGCGTTTTCCCCCGGCGCTCGCGCCGCCCGCCATTGCGCGGCAAGGCCGGCGGCATGGCGCCGCGCCACCGCCATGCGATCGCCGCCATAGCCGCCGCCCAGGGTCGAGGCCAGGGGCACGCCGGCGTCACGGCAGCGCCGCACCACCAGCGCGTCGCGCGCCACAAGCCCCGCATCGCTCAGGGCGAGGCGCCCGAGCCGGTCCTCGGCATGGGGATCGACGCCGGCCTGGAACAGAACCAGCCCCGGCCGCAGCGCCGCCAGCAGCGCGGTCAATTCAGCATCGAGAATGGCAAGATAATCGGCGTCACCGGTGCCATCGGCCAGCTCGACATCGCGGAAGGACCGCGCCTTGCGCACCGGGAAATTCTTCGCCGCATGCATCGAAAAGGTCAGCACGTCGCTGCGCCCGGCGAAGATCACCGCGGTGCCATCGCCCTGATGGACATCGAGATCGACGATCAGCACCCGCCCGACCTGCCCCTCGGCCACCAGCCGGTTGGCCGCAATGGCGAGATCATTGGTCACGCAATAGCCGGCGCCGCCATCCGGCAGGGCATGGTGGCTGCCGCCGGCGCCATTGGCGGCGAAGCCGTGGCGCAGCGCGTGCAGGCAGGCGGCATGGGTGCCGCCGGCGACCGCCAGCGTGCGCCGCGCCACCTCGGGCGTGACCGGAAAGCCGATCCGGCGCTCGCGGCGCGGATCGACGCGCGCGGCGAGCACCGCGGCGACATAATCGGTATCATGCACCGCCTCCAGCCAGCAGGCCGGCATCGGCGCCGGAGTCATCAGCGCCACGGCCTCGCCCCGCTCGGCGAGCGCTTCGAGCAGCAGCGCATATTTGCTCATCGGAAAACTGTGCCCCGGCGGCAGCGGCGCCACATAATCCGGGTGGTGGAACAGTGGCAGCGCGTCGGTCACCGGCGCAAGCTAGACGCGCGGCAGCAAAAGCAGAAGGGGCTCGCGAGACCGACGCCGCCGTCACTGGCGGTCACCCGAGCAGCGGCGACCCCAGCGACAAGGCGAGCTCGTGCAGGGCGCGATACTGGTCGAACAGGGCGAGCGGATCGTCGTCGCTGCCGCCGATGCCGGCAACGGCGGTGAAGCCGGCATCGATCCCCGGCGCGGTCACGAAATTGGCCAGGGTCGCGTCGGCGCCATCGGGGGGCAGCAGGAAGAGTTCGTCGAGTGCCAGGGCCAGCGGCGCCTTGCTGCTCGCCAGGGTCAGCGATGTCTCGCCGAAACTGGCCAGCCGGGCCCGGTCGATCAGCCAGAGCGGCGAGATATTGTCGGAGAACTGCGCATCGGT
>JAIXZK010000070.1 GCA_027489695.1 Sphingomonadales bacterium | reverse complement strand
GGGCATGCTGGGCGTCGTGCTGGTGGTGCTGGTCGTGCTGTTGCTGCTCGGTCGCCTGTAACCCTCGCGATGGCGGTCGGCGCCGGCAGCTACGCCGGCGCCGCCCGGCCGACGCCCAGGGCCAGCGCGCGGTAGAAGATCGCCAGCGCCACGGCGCTGAAGATCGCCGCCAGCAGGAACGGCGCGCCGGGCAGGTGCACAGGCGCGCCGCTGCCCGAGAACAGCGCGAAGCTGCCGGTCATCAGCGGCGGGCCGACAATCGAGCTGAGGCTCTGGCTGCTCGACAGCGCGCCCTGCAGCTCGCCTTGCTCGTCGGCGCCGACTTCCGCCGACATCATCCCCTGGATCGCCGGAAAGACCAGCCCCTGCAGCGCCGCGACGACGATGCCGACATACATCAGCCAGCCGACAGTCGCGAAAGCATAGATGAGATAGGCGACGATGGCGGAGACCGCGCCGGCAACGATGATGTTGCGCGCGCCATAGCGTGGGATCAGGCGGCGGGCGAGCACGCCCTGCACCAGCGCGCCGACCAGCCCGACCGCGACGAGGCTCCAGCCGACATCGGTCGCGCTCCAACCGAAGCGCGCGATCGTCGAATAATTCCAGGTGGCGTAGAGCGACTGGTAGCCGAGCGTCCAGACGAACACCATGAACGCCATCATCAGCACGCGCGGATGCTGCGAGCGCAGCCGCAGCAGCGTGCCGAGCGGATTGGCCCGGCGCCAGTCGAAGGCGCGACGGTTCTCCGGCGCCAGGCTTTCCGGCAGCACGAACAGGCCATAGGCGACATTGGCGAAAGCGAGGCCAGCGGCGACCATGAACGGCACGCGGTGGCCAAAGGTGGCGAAGATCGCGCCCAAGGCCGGGCCGATGATGAAACCGAGCCCGAACGCCATGCCGATCAGGCCGAAATTGCCGGCGCGTTTCTCCGGCGGCGAGATATCGGCGATATAGGCATAGGCGGTCGGGAAGCTGGCGCCGGTGATGCCGGCGACGATCCGCGCCGCCACCAGCCAGCCCAGCGACGGCGCGAAGGCCAGCACCAGATAATCGCAGCCAAAGGCGAGCAGGCTGGCGAGCAGAACCGGCCGCCGGCCGAAGCGATCGGACAGGCCGCCAATCACCGGGCCACAGAGGAACTGGACACTGGCGTAGAGGAACATGATCCAGCCGCTGATCTCCGCGGCGCCGGCGAGATCGCGCCCGGAAAGCTCGACGATCAGCTCCGGCATCACCGGGATGACGATGCCGAAGCCGATGGCATCGATGAGCACGGTAACGAAGATGAAGGCGAGCGCTCGGTTCATGCTGGCACCTTGGCGGGCCGGGCGGCAGGGGGCAAGCTGGCGTGTCGTCTCAACGTCGGCCCGCGTCGCGCAACTGGCCTCAGTCGCGGCCGATCCGGGCGCCGGCGCGCAAGCGCTCCAGGCGGGCAGGGACCCAGGCTGTGAAATGCCCACTCACAACCATGTCACATGCCCCATCTTGCGGCCGGGCTTTACCTCGCTCTTGCCGTAGAGGTGCAAATGCGCACGGGGATCGGCGAGCAGCGCCGGCCAGTCGTGGACATCGTCACCGAGCAGGTTCTTCATCGTCACGGCCGGGGCGGTGAGGTCGGTCGTCCCCAGCGGCAGGCCGCAGACGGCGCGGATGTGGTTCTCGAACTGGCTGACCCGCGCGCCCTCGATCGTCCAATGGCCGCTGTTGTGGACGCGGGGTGCCATTTCGTTGAAGCGCGGACCATCGGCGGCGGCGAAGAATTCGCAGGCCAGCACCCCGACATGATCGAGCGCCTCGGCAATGCGCGTCGCCAGCGCCAGGGCTTCCGCCGCCTGCGCCAGCACCGCCGCCGGCGCCGGCACGCTGCTGGTGGCGAGGATGCCGCCGTCATGGACATTGCAGGGCACCGGCCACTGCACGATTTCGCCGCTGCGGCCGCGTGCGATCAGGACGGAGAATTCGTGGCTGAAATGCACAAAGGCTTCCAGCACCGCCGGCCGTTCGCCGATCGAGGCCCAGGCCGCGGCGGCATCCGCTGGCGTGGCGATGCGCGCCTGGCCCTTGCCGTCATAGCCCATGCGCCGGGTCTTCAGGATCGCCGGCGTGCCGAGCGCGGCCAGCGCCGCCTCGAGATCGGCGAGGCTGTCGACAGGGCGCCATGGCGCCGGGCGACCGCCGAGCTGTTCAACGAAGCGCTTCTCGGTCATCCGGTCCTGGGCGATCTCGAGGCTGAAGGCGCCGGGGTAGACCGGCACCCGCGCCGCCAGCGCCTGCACCGCGGCGGTCGGCACATTTTCGAATTCGAAAGTGACGACATCGACGGCGGCGGCAAAGGCGGCCAGCGCCGCTTCGTCGAGATAATCGGCGCGCGTCACTTCGGCCGCGACATCGCCGGCCGGCAGTTCGGCCTCCGGCGCCAGCACATGGACGCGATAGCCCATCGCCGCGGCGGCGAGCGCCAGCATCCGGCCAAGCTGCCCGCCGCCCAGGATGCCGATCGTCGAGCCGGGCGCCACCAGGGTCACGAGCGCGACGTCTCCGGCGTTTCGGCGACGGCGTCGGTCTGCGCCTGCCGCCACGCCGCCAGCCGCGCGGCCAGCGCCGCATCGTGCAGCGCCAGCACCGCGGCGGCGAGCAGCGCCGCATTGATCGCGCCGGCCTTGCCAATGGCAAGCGTGCCGACCGGCACCCCGGCCGGCATCTGGACGATCGACAATAGCGAATCCATGCCCTTCAGCGCATGCGATTCGACCGGGCAGCCGAACACCGGCAGGCTGGTCATCGCCGCGGCCATGCCAGGCAGATGCGCGGCACCGCCGGCGCCGGCGATGATGACCTGCAGGCCCCGGCCGGCGGCGCCCCGGGCATAATCGTAAAGCCTGTCAGGAGTGCGGTGGGCGCTGACGATCCGCACTTCATGCGCCACGCCGAGCGCGGCCAGGGTTTCGGCGGCATGGCCCATCGTCGCCCAATCGGACGCCGATCCCATGATGATGCCGACTTGCGGCTGCTGCACGGCTTCCCACCCCCCGTCGATTCAGGAAGCGCCGGACCCTAGGGCTCGCGCTCCATCGGCGCAATCACAACGACTCGCCGCGTCCGCGCAATCAGAAAGCGGCCGACAGGCTGAAAACCGCCGTGCCGCCGGCGATTGGCCCGCCATCGCGGGTGCGGCCGAACGCCGGCAGCAGGCGGCGCGCCGCGGCACCGGCGGGATCGATATCGGTCGCAACCCAGGCCAGCCCGAAGGTGATGGGCCCGGCAACGACATCGGCACCGATCCGCCAGTCCCAGTTGCGGCCGGTCGGGGCGAGGCTGGTGCCGGCGGGGCCAAGGCCGGCGTTGCCACGGCTGTGGCCGATATGGCCATGAAGTGTCACCGGCGTGCCGGGGATGAAGGCCGAGGCATCGGCTTCGAGATAGAGATTGTCGCCGCCGCCGCGGCGTTGCGGCGTGCCGGCGACAAAGTCCGCGCCGCTGTCGAACCAGCGGCCGAGCGCCGTCTGTTTCGGTGCCCAGGCGACGCCGGCGCGCAGGTACAAGGGCCCTATGGTGCCGGAATAGCGGCCATAGAGTTCGCCATAATCGCTGTCGCGCAGGCCACCGGAGAAAGCCGTCCACCGCCCGCCGGCATCGATATCGCCGCCCAGCGCCGCCACCCGCCAGCCGACGACGAAATCGAGCGCGACATCGCTGCCGCCGGCGCTGCCCCAGCCGCGCACGCTCGCCGCGGCAATGCCGACATGCGCGCCGCCGCGATGCGCCAGCTCGAGATCGGCGGTGACCGCGGGTTCGGCGTCGCTCCACGACACGCCGCGACGGCGATAGTCCGACACCAGCGCGACGCTGCCGGCGACGCGGAAGGCCGGCGCGCGGTCGCCCGCCGCCTGTGCCGCGGCCGGTGCGGCGAGGGCGGCGAACATGGCAGCGGCGAAAGCATATCGGGGTCTTGTCGGATCACAATCCCGCTCATGCCGAGCGAAGTCGAGGCACGCCCGGACGCTCGGGGCGTGCCTCGACTGCGCTCGGCATGAGCGGGATTGCGTGCGGCCATTCAGGACAAGGTCTGGGACGAAGCGGACCATTGCACTCCCCTGCCGTATCGCGCCGCCATCCGCCATGCGGAATTGATGGGCAGCGACCAATGCGACGGTCGAAGGTGCCTCCGGCTCAGCCGATCACGCCCGCCATCAGCCGGGCGATCACCGCGCGCGCCGCGGCGACGTCGAGCCGCTGCTGAAGGCGCAGCCGCGCCCAGCAATCGGCCGAGAGCAGCATGTCGAGCGCTTCGATGCGTGTCGCATCGGCGGCGATTTCGGCGGGCATCACCGCCAGCAGGCGCTGGCGCAGCACCGCCAGCACCGCGTCATGCTGGGCCTGGATGATGGCGCTTTCGTGCCGATGGGCGTCGGCGGCGCGCTTGAACGGCAGCAGCCGTTCGAAAATGGCGAGGCGACGGTCGGCGATCTCGGCGATCAGCCCCGGCCAGTCACGGCTTTCGAACGGCGCGAAGCCATGTTCATAGACCTTGGTCAGCCGAACCGCCATTTCGCCGTAGAGGCTTTCCATGTCCTTGAAATGGCGAAAGACACTGCGCAGGCCGACACCGGCGCGGGCCGCCACATCCTCGGCCGAGGGAGTGATCGCGCCTTCCTCGACCAGCGCCATCATCGCCGCGACGATACGGTCGCGGCTTTGCTGCGATCGGCGGCGGCGGCCATCGCCGGACACCGGGTCATCGCTCTCCAGATCGGCCAGCACGGAAATCGGTTTGGACATTGACCCTCTGTAGCGTCAATTCGTCCAGTAAATATAGGCCTCGCCCTTCACCGGCCTGGTGCCGAGCGGACGATCGATGGCGATCGGCGAATGCACCAGCCCCTCCCAGGCCGGCTTCTGCTGATCGGCGTCATGGGCGGCGAGCTTCGCCAGCAGCGCCTGGACCACGGCCGGATTGGCGGCGGCGACATTGCGACGCTCGGTCGGATCGCTGGCGAGATCGAACAGCAGGTCCTGGCGGGGCCGTTCCAGCGATTGCAGCTTCCAATTGCCGTCGCGCACCACCCGATAGGCGCCCGAGCGCCAGAACAGCGCGCTGTGCGGCACGCCTGTCGCCTCGCCACGCACGAACGGCAGCAGGTCGACGCCATCGACGCGGCGATCGGCCGGCATCGGCGCGCCGGCAACAGCCGAGGCCGTGGCGAAAATGTCGAAATGGCTGATCATCGGCGCAAAGCGCGTGCCCGGCGCGATCCGGCCCGGCCAGCGCATCAGGAAGGGCACATGGGTGCCGCCTTCATAGAAAGTCGCCTTCCAGCCGCGATACGGGCGGTTGACCTCGGGCAAGCCGATATAATGGGCGCCGCCATTGTCGGAGGTGAAGATCACCAGCGTATTGTCGTCGAGGCCCTGGGCCTTCAGTTCCGCCATCACCCGGCCGACACCGCGATCGAGCGCCTTGACCATGGCGGCATAGACCCGCAGCCGATGATCCTTGATGTGCGACAGCGCGTCATAATCGGACTTCAGCGCCTGCAGCGGCGTGTGCGGCGCGTTATAGGCGAGGTACATGAAGAAGGGCCGGTTGCGGTTGGCCTTGATCGCCTCGACGGCATTGTCGGTGAGATAATCGGTCATGTAGCGGTTCGGCGCGAAGCGCGGACTGCCGTTGTATTGCACGCTGTACGGCAAATTTGCCCAGAGGAAGCGGTCGATCGGATCGAAATCCTGCTTGGAATTGACCACATCCGGTGCGTTTTCGGGCAGGAACATCTGGCCGCCGATGATGAATCCGAGCGATTCATCGAAGCCCTGGTCCTCCGGCCGCATGCCTTTCGCTTCGCCCAGATGCCATTTGCCGAGGTGGACGGTGTGATAGCCTCGGGCTTTCATCTGTTCGGCGACGGTAATCTCGCTGGCCGGCATGCCCTTGGCGCCCGGTGACGGCGCCCGCGCCGCGGCGGCCTCGTCGAAAATCGCCTTGTGCTCCCATTGGCTGGGATATTCGGCGATGTTGCGGGCGAACATCGCATCGGGGCGGAACAGCGAGGTCGGGAACCATTTCGGCACCCGCGTATCGGTCGGCGTGAATTCATAGCCGAAGCGCGTCGCATAGCGGCCCGACATCAGCGCGGCGCGCGACGGCGCGCAGGTGGCGTTGCCGGCATAGCCATTGGCGAAATTGACGCCCTCGCGGCCGATGGCATCGATGTTGGGAGTCGCCACCCCGCCCGGCCCGGTGCCGGTCAGGCTGAGGTCGTTGTAGCCGAGATCATCGGCGAGGATCAGGATGACATTGGGCGGCCGCGCCGCGGCAGGCGCCTGCGCCGGCCCTTGCTGCCAGGCCACCGGCCGGTTGGGCGCCGTCGAGCCGCCGAGCCAGCCCGGCGCATGCAGCCGGATATAATCACCACCGGCATAAAGCCCGACCGCCACCGCGGCGACGGTGCCGAGCAGGATGCGCCCGGCGGTTCTCAAGCGGCCAGCCATGGTTTTGATCCCCAATCCTTAAAGTCAGGATGCCTCCCGGCACTACCGCCCGAACACGCGGGTGCCGGCGAACAGCAGCACGATGCCGGCGGCTTCGACGGCCATCGGCGGGATGGCAGCCGGGCCCATGCCGTCGAGCGCCAGGCTAACGGCGCGGCCGAACAGCGCCAGCGCCAGCATCAGCATCGGCACATAGAGCGGCGCTGCCTGGGCACGGATCGCGCCGATCAGGCCGAAGACGGCGGCGCCGATGAAGAAGCCGGGAAAATCGGCGCGGATGGTGGCAAGGCCCTGGCTGCCGTCGGCGATGATGAAGAAGCCCTTGGCGGCTTCGGCCGGGGTGATCAGGAAGCCGAGGCCGATGGCGATGAACAGCGCCGACATCAGCCCGATCAGCCCTCGCAAGACAGTGCGCATCCGGATCTTCCTCCCCTTCGGATCGCTGCGGACCCGTACAATTCGTGCGTTGCCGGCGGCCGCGGCGACGATCATTGCGCCTTCCTAGCGCATCGACGGAAGCCTGACAAGATTTGGCATTGCAAGTGCCAAAACGACAGGGCATCATGCGCGCGTCGCCGAAACAAGGGTGACAAGGGGAGAAGCAGATGCGGCGCTCGACTCGGCTGGCGCTCGGCGGCCTGGTGTTTGCCGGCGTGGCGGCCGCGGTGCTGGCGGCGTTCCCGGCCGCGATCGGCACGGCACTGCTCGTCCGTGTTGCCGAAGCCCGGGTCGGCCGCGACGCCACCGCCGCCCTGCCCGATGGCCTGCATCTCGTGCTGTGCGGCACCGGCTCGCCGCTGCCCGATCCGACCCGCGCCGAACCGTGCAACCTCGTCATCGCCGGGCGCCACCTGTTCGTCGTCGATGCCGGCGACGGCGGCCCGCGCAAGCTTGGCGGCATGGGCATCCCGATGGGCCGCATCGAAGGCGTGCTGCTGACGCATTTCCATTCCGACCATATCGACGGCCTTGGCCCGCTGATGCTGCTGCGCTGGACGGCGGGCACCCACAGAACCCCGTTGCCCATCCTCGGCCCGCCGGGAGTCGAGCGCGTCGTCGCCGGCTTCAACCAGGCCTATGCTATCGACAATGGCTATCGCGTTGCCCATCACGGCCCGCGCATCGTGCCGCCCGGCGGCGCTGGCGGCATCGCGCGGCCCTTCGCGATCGGCGCCGGCGCGGTGGTCATCCACGATCAGGATGGCGTGCGCATCACCGCCTTTCCGGTCCACCATGATCCGGTCAAGCCGGCGGTCGGCTATCGCTTCGATTACAAGGGCCGCTCGCTGGTGCTGAGCGGCGATACCGCGGCGAGCGCCTCGCTGGTCGCGGCGGCGCGCGGCGCCGACCTGCTGGTCCACGAAGCGCTCAACCCCGCGCTGGTCGGCCGGCTGACAACGATCCTCGACGCGCGCGGCCAGAAGAATCTGGCGCAGATCACTCGCGACATCCTCGATTACCATAGCACGCCGGAAGGCGCCGCCGATGCCGCGCGCGGCGCCGGCGTCAGGCAGCTGGTGCTCAGCCACATCGTGCCGCCGCTGCCCTTTTCCTATTTCTACCCGGCATTCCTCGGCGATGCCGCGCAGCATTTCTCCGGGCCGATCACGGTCGGCGAGGACGGCATGATCTTCTCGCTGCCCGCCGGCGGCACCGACATCACGCGATCGAGGCTGTAGGTGGAGAGAAGTGGGCCTCCGGCGGCTGGGGCCTTGGGCCCCAGACCCCGTTTCGTTGGGTTCGGGCTCGAACCCCGGATGCTCGCGCGCGAAACAACCAAGATGGGGTCTGGGGCCCAAGGCCCCAGCCGCCGGAGGCATCCAGACGCAAGGAGACCGCCCGCATGACCTACAAGATCTACGGCGCGCTCGGCTCGCCCTATTCGATGAAGATGCGTGCCGTGCTGCGCTATCGCCGGCTGCCGCACGAATGGCATGACGGCGCCGCCGCCATGGCGCGCACCGCCGGCAAGGTGAAGGCGCCGGTGATTCCGATCGTCGAATATCCCGATGGCTCGTTCCACAATGATTCGACGCCGCTGATCCATGATCTCGAGGCACGGCATCCCGGCGCCCGCTCGATCGTGCCCGACGATCCGGCGCAGGGCTTTCTGGCCGCGCTGCTCGAGGATTTCGCCGATGAATGGCTGACGAAAGCCATGTTCGGCTATCGCTGGCTGCGCGAGATCGACCAGGTGCAGATGAGCCGCTGGCTGGCCTTCGACCAGATGGGCGGCGGCGGCGTCGCGGCATCACAGGCGGCCGCCGAATTTTTCCGTACCCGCCAGGTCGGCCGCATGGCGATCGTCGGCTGCACGGAGGAAAATTTCCCGCTGATCGAGGCCTCGACCCGCGCCACCCTGGCGGCGCTGGAGGGCCATGTCACGACGCGCTTCTGCCTGTTCGGCACGCGGCCGAGCCTGGCCGAGTTCGGCATCTACGGCCAGATCTCGCAGCTGGGGGTCGATCCGACGCCGGAAGCGATGATGCGCGCCGATTATCCTTACAGCTTCCGCTGGCTGCTGCATGTCGACGACATGTCCGGCATCGACGG
>JAIXZK010000064.1 GCA_027489695.1 Sphingomonadales bacterium | reverse complement strand
GGCGCTGCTCGACGGCAAGGATGTCGGCGGGCTCGGCGATTGCGGCGCCGGCGCTTTCGCGCCGCTGATCGCCGCCGCCGGGCCGGCGGAGACCGCCCTGCCCCGCCTGCGCGCGCTGGCGCTGCCGGCGGGCGTCGCGGCGCGGCTCGACGCCATCGCCGATCTCGTCGCCGCCGCCGGCGTGCCGGTGACGCTCGATCCGACCGAGCGCCACGGCTTCGAGTACCAGACCTGGCTCGGTTTTTCGCTGTTCGGCGCCGGCATCATCGGCGAGGTCGGCCGCGGCGGCGCCTATGCCATCACCGCGCCGGATGGCGGCAGCGAGGTCGCGATCGGCTTCTCGCTCTATATCGACGCGCTGGTCGATGCCGGGCTGGGCCGCAGCCCACGCGACCGACTGTTCCTGCCGCTCGGCACCGATGCCGAGACCGCGGCGCGGCTGCGCGGCGAGGGCTGGGCCACGGTGGCAGCACTCGCCGCCGGCGACACCGCCACCGGCCTGCGCTGCACGCACGAATGGCAGGGCGGCGCGGCGGTCGCGGTCTGATCGCGATTGCCCTGACGAGAACCGATGGCAACGGATCTCCCGGCGTATGAAGCCCGAGGCCCGCAATCCTTTGGCGAATAGGTGAATTACAACCTAACTCGTGGCCGCTTCTGGTAATCAGCGGACTTATAAGCCGGTGTAAGCAATGTCGCCGGTCGCCCAAATTAGACGTCCATTGGTATCCTGCTTCCAATAAACCGTTCCAAACGCCGCAGTATAAAAGTTGACACCGTTGGACTTGCGTTGCGAGAAGTCCGCCCAGCTTACACTTTTGTCAGCTGAGCAACCATCGTGAATGGTAAACCCCTGCCGCACAAGGCTCCTTCGAAGTAGAGATGCCGGTGATCCGGGCGGATAGTCGACCCGCAGCCGCGCGACAATCTCTGGGGAATGCGAGGCAGTTTCGGGGGCCGAGCCTTGCGTGTTGCCGCCCTCGCAGAGAAAGTTGCTGCCGCCCGTGCTCGTGGCATCGACGAGAAGCGGGGGTAATTTCTGTGCAGGCTGTCCGCATCCGCAAATAAGAAGGCAAGCGGCGGCGAAAGCACTATGGGTCTTCATCGGCATGGTGGCACGCATTAGCAACTGCGCGAATGTCTGCAACTGGTCGATAGCAGCAGTGCACCGATCGCCGACAGCAACAGCGGCGATGAAGCGGTTGCACGCCGGTCAGCTTTGCCACTGCTGAATTTAGGTAGTGGGTATACAATCGGGTGGTAGGTTAGCGCGGTGCTCGCCGTTCATTCCTCGTTGGCAGGTTGGGGTTGGGTGCTCGCCCTCAGCATTGCCGCGCTCGTCGCCCTGTGCGCCGCGCTCATGCCGCTTCGGTGGGGGTGGAAGGCATTTCCCTTCGCAGTAATGGCAAGCATAATTACAACCGCGCTGCTTGCCGTTGCTTTTGCGAGAATGCTTTACGAGAACGGCGGCGGCGCTATGGTGCATTTCAACGTGCTGCATCTCTCTGTGGCATGTGCACTCGGGGCAGTAGCATTCGCATTCGTCCGGAAGGCGCGCTCCAGCGGATTGAATGGCTGACGCTGGTGGACAACGGTCATTGACCAATGCCAAGGGCGCGGCGACAACCAGAAAGTGCTGAAGGTCTATCGCTGGGTCTGCTATTTGGGTTTTGCGATAGGCGCGCTGCTCTTCTGGGCGGTGCTCTTTTTTGGAGTCATGAGGATTGTCCCGTTCGCCGAACCCCAGTGCGCCATTGAGCCAGCCGGCTGCCCTCCACCCTCGGTCTGGGAGCAACTCCTAGGCATCATATTAGGCTTTGGCGCTGTGCCAATGACCGTTCTGTGTTTCGTCCTTTACAGGCGCTGGCTGCGCAGAAGGAAGGGAACCGTGGACGACCTGTAATGTCCGCAATTAGGCGATAGCGGTCATCGCCGTGCCCGCTATCCCGGCCCGTGCCGGAACAGTAAAAAGCATTCACCCACAACAGTCCTGTCCATGCGAGCTGATTTTCCTACACGGCCAATTGGTGATACAACCAGTCCTTAACGCTGCTTGATATCGACGGAATCGATCAATCAGCCTGTCGGGAGGGTCGCCGCTGATGGAGATTGGGCTCGAATCCGGAAAACATGTAAAATAGCGACACCGCTTGTAACCGATGTGATCGGCAAAATCGATCGGTGCGAAAATCGCGTCAGGGGTCGATGAGTCGCCAGCACTTCCTTCCGGCGCCCGGCTCGTTCGACCTTCATGGAATTTTTCGCAGCGTCGCCGAGCGGGGCAAGGGGCTTGCCCGTCACGCTTTCAGCCCTATGGGCAGTCGCGCCGCGACCCGCTATCGCTGCCGCAACCTCCCGCCCCTGCGGACCCAAGAAGAGTAGCAGATGCCCAACGTTACCGTGATCGGCGCCCAATGGGGCGATGAAGGCAAAGGCAAGATCGTCGACTGGCTGTCGGAGCGCGCCGATGTCGTCGTGCGCTTCCAGGGCGGCCACAATGCCGGCCATACCCTCGTCGTCGGCGACCAGGTCTACAAGCTCAGCCTGCTGCCCTCGGGCATCGTGCGCGGCACGCTCAGCATCATCGGCAATGGCGTCGTCTTCGATCCCTGGCATTTCGCCGGCGAAGTCGAAAAACTGCGCGGCCAGGGGGTCTCGATCAGCCCGGAGAACCTGCAGATCGCCGAACAATGCCCGCTGATCCTGCCGCTGCACCGCGATCTCGACGCGCTGCGCGAGGATGCCATGGGCGCCGGCAAGATCGGCACCACTCGCCGCGGCATCGGCCCCGCCTATGAGGACAAGGCCGGACGCCGGGCGCTGCGCGTCTGCGATCTGGCGCATCTCGACAGCGCCGGGCCGCAGCTCGATCGCCTGCTCGCCCATCACAATGCCCTGCGTGCCGGCTTCGGCATCGGCCCTGTCGATCGCGAGGCATTGCTGGCGGAACTGGCCGCGGTTGCACCCGCTGTGCTGCCCTATGTCCGCCCGGTGTGGCAGACACTGCAAGCTGCCCGCGAGCGCCGCCAGCGCATCCTGTTCGAAGGCGCCCAGGGGGTGCTGCTCGATGTCGATCACGGCACCTATCCGTTCGTGACGTCATCGAACGTCGTCGCCGGCCAGGCCGCCGCCGGCTCCGGCATGGGGCCGTCCGCCACGGGCTATGTGCTCGGCATCGTCAAGGCCTATACCACCCGCGTCGGTTCGGGCCCCTTCCCGACCGAACAGGACAATGACATCGGCGAGCGGCTCGGCCTGCGCGGCCATGAATTCGGCACGGTGACGGGGCGCAAGCGCCGCTGCGGCTGGTTCGATGCCGTGCTGGTGCGCCAGGCCATCGCGGTTTCGGGCGTTGCCGGCATGGCGCTGACCAAGCTGGACGTGCTCGACGGCTTCGAAACGCTGCACATCTGCACCGGCTATCGCCTCGATGGCGCGGAGATCGATCATCTGCCGGCGCACGCCGCCGACCAGGCGCGGGTCGAGCCGATCTACGAGAGCTTCGAAGGCTGGAGCGAGTCCACCGCCGGCGCCCGGCGCTGGGCCGATCTGCCGGCCCAGGCGATCAAGTATATCCGCCGCATCGAGGAGCTGACGCGCTGCCCGGTGGCCCTGGTTTCGACCAGTCCGCAACGCGACGACACGATTCTGGTGCGCGATCCGTTTCTGGATTGAAACCAAACTATTGACCCCGGCCGTAAAGAGTCGCCTAAACTTCACATTCTCCGCTGCGGCGCCGGTAACCGGCCCTCACATCGGGGAACCCGCGGCGTGGAGGCGCCCCGGGCTTGTCGGACGGGTCTCAGGTGTTCATCGCTCTGGTCGCTGCCGCTGTCTTTGCCTGTCCCGTGCCATTGCACCCCGATGGCGCGTCGCTGCGCTGTGCCAACAAGGATCGCGTCTATCAGCTTGAAGGGATCAGGGTGGCGCCGCCGCTGGACAGTTGCCGGCCCTGGGAATTCTGCACGACCGACCCCGGCACTGCCTCGCGCGACCATCTCGCCGAACTGACGCGCGCCAACACGCTGGAATGTCGCAGCGTCGGCAAGGATCAGGTCCGCTGCAACGTCAAGGGCCGCGACCTCAGCTGTGCGATGGTGGCCGCTGGCCAGGCCGTGCCACGGTCCGACATCGGCGACTGCCCGCCGGCGCCGCCGCCGCCGACACTGCTCGATTATCGCCCCGATATCCCCTGGTGGGCGATCGCCGCGGCGCTGGGCTTCGTCAATGTTGCGGCCTTTCTCACCTTTGCCTTCGACAATTATCGCTCCCGCCGCGGTTTCGGCGGCCTGCCGGAACGGCTGCTGCTGCTGCTCGCCATGCTGGGCGGCGGCCTGGGCCTGCTCGTCGGGCTGGTCTCGGTGCGCGACGACGCGGCCCGCCGGCCGTCCAGCCTGGTGTTCGTCATCCTCGGCCTGCAGATCGGCGCCGTTGCGGGCATCCTGCTGCTTTGATGCGGCGCGAAGATGCCGGTGGCAGCTTGAAGAAGAGCTTCCGGCCTGTCTGCAATCAGCGCGGATCGCCTGGCCGGTCGTCACGACGCGCTTCGTCGCCATAGGCTGGCAGCGCCAGCCCGCGGGCCAGCGCCAGCGCCCGCAGGGCGAAGCCGGCGATGGCGCCGATCGCGGCGGCGACCAGGCCGGGGGCGCCGAGCGACACCAGTATGACATAGAGCGAAGCGCCGAGCGCCGCGGCGGAAACATAGATTTCGCGCCGCAGCAGGATCGACGGCTCGCCGGCGAGCACATCCCGGACGATGCCGCCGAAGCTGGCGGTGAGCACGCCCATGACGATGGCCGAAAGTGGCGGCAGCCCGACGGCCAGCGCCTTGGCAGCGCCGATCACCGCATAAGCGGCCATGCCGACAGCATCGAACCACAGCAGGGTCGACAGGCGCCAGCGATCGGCCTTCAGCAGCCAGACCACCCCGGCGGCGATCAGACAGACGCCGAGATAATCGGAGCGGCCGACCCAGAACACCGGCACGCCGATCAGCAGGTCGCGCAGCGTGCCACCGCCGATGCCGGTGATGGCGGCAAAGAAGGCGAAGGTGACGATGGTATGCCGGCCGCGCGCCGCCGCCAGCGCGCCGGAGACCGCGAACACGGCTACGCCGGCCATGTCGAGCAGTTCGAGCAGCAGCCCGATCGGCCCCACGGCCGACGCCACGCTCACCGCCGGCGCCGCCGGAAGCGCAGCGCGATCAGCGCGATGCCGCTGAGCACCGAGCCCAGCGACAGCAGCGCCGAGGCGATCAGCAGCGGGTGGTGCGTGTCCTCGCGGCCGGCGGGGTCCATGATGTGCAGACCCCAGGCGAAATCATGCCAGCGCCACAGGCCGGTACGGATCGCCATGACTTCGCCGGCGGTGCCGATATAGACGCGCGTGCCATCGGCGGCGGCCACCGCCCAGGCGCCACCGGGCCGGCGCAGCTCGAGCGGCGGCGGATCGGGGACGCGGGTGGCGACGAGCGGTTCGACGAGCCGCACCTGCCGGCGGGCGATGGCCAGCGCATCGGCGCTGGTGACGAGGCGGTCGCGGCCGCTGCGGGCATCAATCAGCCAGTGCCGGTCGCCGGCGGTCATCCGATAGACCGGGCGGCCGAGCAACATGGTCAGCTCGGCGCTTTCGATGCGCGAGGCGAGCACGGCCTCGGGCGGCAGCACGGCGCCGGCGCGGCGCAGATCGACCGGTGCAACGTCACGGCGCAGATCGGTGCCGCGCACCGTTTCAATGGCGTTCGAAGTCATGAACAGGCCGCTCGCCGTCCACAGCAGCAGTTGCAGCGCGACGACGACACCGACCCAGAGGTGGATACGGTGCAGCGTGCGGACCGGGTTGCGCCGCCGCGGCGGCGACGTCAGCGTGGCGGCAGGCGGCATCGTCGTTCCGGGCCTAGAAATGGATCGACTTGCCGGTCACCGCCATCGCGGCTTCCTTCAGCGCTTCCGAATGGGTCGGATGGGCGTGGCAGGTCAGCGCAATATCCTCGCTCGACGCGCCGAACTCCATCGCCAGCGCCGCCTCGGCGATCATCGTGCCGGCGACCGAACCGATGATATGGACGCCGAGCACGCGGTCGCTGGCGGCATCGGCGAGCACCTTCACGAACCCTTCGGTGTCGCGATTGGCCTTGGCGCGGCTGTTGGCGGCGAAGGGGAATTTGCCGATCTTGTAGGCGATGCCGGCGGCCTTCAGCTCCTCCTCGGTCTTGCCGACGGTGGCGACCTCGGGCTGGGTGTAAACGACGGCGGGGATGACATCATGGTTCACCACGCCGGTCAGGCCGGCGATGTTGTCGGCGCAGGCGACGCCCTCGTCCTCGGCCTTGTGCGCCAGCATCGGGCCCGGAACGACATCGCCGATCGCCCAGATGCCGGGGACGGCGGTCGAGAAATCATGGTTGATGGCGATGCGGCCGCGGTCGGCGCCGTCGGTGCCCAGCGTCAGGCCGGTGGCTTCGATGTTGAGATTGTCGGTATTGGGGCGACGGCCGATCGACAGCAGCACGACATCGGCGGCGATGTCCTCAGGCGTGCCGCCGGCGGCGGGCTCGACGGTGACGATCGCCCCGGCGCCGTCACGGCGAACGCTTGTGACCTTGGTCGAAGTACGGATCTCAAAGCCCTGTTTCTGCAGGATCTTGGCAAAAGCGTTGGCGACCTCGACGTCCATCGCCGGCACGATCCGCTCGGCATATTCGACGACGGTAACCTTCGCGCCGAGGCGACGCCAGCCCGATCCCATTTCAAGCCCGATATAGCCGCCGCCGATCACGACGAGATGGCCCGGGACCTTCGGCAGCGCCAACGCTTCCGTCGAGGTGACGATCACCTCGCCATCGGGCACCATGCCGGGCAGCAGCGCGACTTCGGAACCGGTGGCGATAATGAAATTCTTCGACGTAATGGTGCGATCGCCGACGGTGATCGACCTGGCGTCGACGAAGCGGGCCTCGCCCTTCAGCCATTCAACCTTGTTCTTCTTGAACAGGAAAGCGACGCCATCGGTCAATTCCTTGACCGCCTTGTCCTTTTCGGAAAGCAGCTGGCCGAGATCGAGCTCGACGCCCGAGAGCTTGACGCCGAATTTGGCGAGCGCGCCATGGCTAGCCTCCTCGAACAATTCCGAACCGTGCAGCAGCGCCTTCGACGGGATGCAGCCGACATTGAGACAGGTGCCGCCAAGCCGATCCCGCTTTTCGACACAGGCGACCTTGAGGCCATGCTGCGCCGCGCGGATGGCGGCGACATAACCGCCGGGTCCGGCGCCGATCACTACCACGTCGAAATCAGTATTGGTCATATTTGCGATCCGCTATCCGAGGTCAGTCTTGAGAAAGTCGTTGCCCTTATAGAGCAGGCGTCGGCCGGTTTCCTTGGCGAGGGCGTAACTGAGACAATCGCCGAAGTTGAGCGCCGCCGGGTGCCGCCCCTTGCCGAACATCTCGAAGGCGCGCCGTGCCTGCCGGGCCTGTCGTTCGGTAACCGGGACCAGGGCAATGCCGAGATGCGCAATCGCTGCATCGAGCCGCGCGTCCTGACCTTCGACCAATTGCCCGTCGAGCCGCAGGGCACATTCGACATAGCTTGCCGCCGACATGGCCACGCCGTCTTCCTCCAGGACTTCAACGACCAGGGCGTCGCCGTCAGGCTCGCCAAGGATGATCGCCAGCAATGCGCTGCTGTCGATAATCAATGGGGAAGCCCATGCTCGTCGTACATCCAGGCATCTGATTCGGCGTTCGTCATATAGGTTCGGCGACCGGGAGCCGGCGTCAGGCGCTCCAGAATGATCTTCAACTCCTCAAGACGACGCATCGCATTGCCTTGCCTCTCGACGCGCACGAGCTTCTCTTCAAGCGCCGAGCGCATGATGGCCGCTTCCGTCAGCCCGGTTTGGCGTTCGATCACGCCAACGATCTCACAGAGATCATCGTCGAGGGAAATCTGCTTGCTCATCCTGCTCTCGCTGCCGGCGGCATGCGGCGGTAGCCACCAGAATTGTCCTATACGCCAACTCGCGACCAAAAATCGATTGGCAACGCGAGGGACCTGGCCCCGCCCGATCGCTCAAAGATCGATCAGCAGTCGGGTCGGGTCCTCGATGGCTTCCTTGACGCGGACGAGGAAGGTGACCGCCTCGCGACCATCGACGATGCGATGATCATAGCTCAGCGCCAGGTACATCATCGGCCGGGCGACGATGGCGCCGTCCCGCACCACCGGCCGCTCCTCGATACGGTGCAT
>JAIXZK010000238.1 GCA_027489695.1 Sphingomonadales bacterium | reverse complement strand
GGGCTTTTGCATGGTGGCAGCCGCGTTGCGGGCGGGCCGGCGGCGCTGATCGGCCTTGGCAACGGCATCGTCAGCCTCGGCATGGCGGCCTGGCTGGGCCCGCGCGTCCGCCGGCTCGATTCGCAGCTGCTGCGCACCGACATGCGCGCCTGGACCATCGGCGGGGTCTTCGGCATCGGCATCGCGCTGGCCTTCGCCGCCGCCGGGGTGATCGATCGGACCTGGGGCGGGATGGCCGGCGCCTATGCCGATCCCGCGATCCTCGCCCTGCTGGCGCTGGGGCTGCTGCCGCTGCCGATCGCCCAGGTGGCGGTGGCGATGCGCGACATCTTGCAGATCACGCCAGCCGCGCTCGATGCCGAAGTCGCCGCGGTGGCGGCGGCGGTGGCCGAGGCGCATGGCTTTGTCGACTGGCGTTCCCATGTCGTGCGCTCCGGCCGCGCCCAGTTCATCGAGATCGGCCTGCTGGCGCCGCCCGACTGGTCACCGGGATCGATGGCGACGCTCGACGCGGTGCGCGAGGATATTGCCGCCCGCCTCGGCGGCCGCGACGCCGGGCGCTGGCTGACCGTTGATTTCACCGCCGACGAGCGCTGGATCTGATCGGGCCGACGGATTGTTGCGAATTCTGCAAGACAGCCTTGCGATCATGCTGGCTTATCGCGGTCGCGAAAATCTCCGATTCCGGGCTCGAACGGCTCGGCATGTCGCCGCTGCCAAGGGGGACCGATCATGGCCTTGCTTCGCGACCGGCTCCGCACCGGTCTTGCCATCGTCAGCATCGCCGTAGCGATGACAGCCGTCGCCTTGCCCCCGGCGCCGGCATTGTCCTGACGGTGGCCAGCGCGGCGCGCGGACTGCCCCCGGCAGCGCCCGCCGCCCGCGCCGGTCCGGCTTCCCCCCCGCCGGGCCGGCGCCATCGGTCAAGACGCGCGCCACGAAAGAAATCGCGACGCGCGCCGTTATCGTGGCAACCCCTCCGTCACCTGCGGCTGTCGGCTTCGGTCGGCAGCCGCTTTCGTCGGTATCAGGCCGAATGGGCCGCGCCACGTACCGCCGCGACGATTTCATCGGCGAGCGCCGGGTCGCCGGCGGCACGCGCCATCGACACGCCACCCGAAACCAGCGCCAGCACGGCGATGGCGCGCGCGCGGGCGTCGCGACTTTCACCGAATCCGGATGCCAGGGTTGCGATGACGTCCTCGAGCGCCTCGCCATAGGCAGCGCGGGTCGCGGCATCGGCGCGGGCGACTTCGCCGGTCAGGCTCTGCAGCGCACAACTGTCTGCAAGCGGCACGGCGCGACGATCGTCCATGTAGAAGTCGACAAAGGCCGCGACCCAGTCGCCCCCCCGGTCCCGAAAGCCGCGGATGCCGCTGCCGAGATCGGACATGCCGAGCCGTACCGCCTCGCGGAACGCATCGGCCTTGGATCGGAAATGCGCGTAGAAAGCGCCCGAGGTGACGCCCGCGGCCTTGGCGAGTCCATCGATGCCGAGACCGCCAAAGCCCTGGGCACGGAAGCCCCGCCCGGCGCTTGCGAGAATTTTTTCGCGGCTTTGTTCTTTTTTTCCAACGGGATGAGGCATCGGCAGGGTCCTTTTATATAACGATCGCTATTTTGTTGTTGACCAAATAACGACTGCTATCTAAGCGTTCATCACGATCGTTATATAACGGTCGCTACGGGACGCCAAGCGGAATGGTCCGCCGCGGGTCCCGCCAACCGGAGACCTGTCATGCGCATGTTCCTCGCCTCTTTCGCCGCCCTGGCCACCGCCGGCGCGACTGCCCCCACCAGCGCCGCCCCGGCGCTCGATGTTCGCTTCGCCCCCCGTGTCGTCACCCGGATCGAGGTCGGCGATTTTCACTTTCTGCCCGGCCAGAAGGCGCCGATCCATACCCATGCCGCGCCGGCCTATGGCTATGTCTCGAAGGGCGCGATCCTGTACCATGTCGAGGGCCGCAAGCCGGTGATTCTCAAGGCTGGCGACGCCTTTTTCGAGCCGGTCGGCCCGCGCATCCTGAAGTTCGACAATGCGTCACCGACAGAAGAGGCGGTGTTCACCGACTGGAATCCCGAGCGTGACGGCGACCCCTTCATCGTGTTCCCGAAGCCGCCGACCGAAAAGATCGACCGCCGCAGCTTCCCGACCGTCGCCGGCACCGGCGCCGGCGCCAGCCGCGTTACCTTACAGGCCCTGGCGCTCACCGCGGACAAGCCGCGGACAATCATCGCTGGCGACCTCCCGGTCACCGGCTATGTCGCGCTCGGTCGCGTCATCCTGACCACAACGGCGGGACGCGAGAGCTTTGCCGCCGGCACAAGCTTCGCCGTGCCGGCAAACAGCCGCGGCGAAATCGCCGCCGAAGGCGGCGCCGCGCGTGCCGTCACCTTCACCCTGTCGCGGTAAACGCGCTTCCCGGCGCGCCGGCAACGGCGCGCCGATGGCGGTGCTTCAACCGCCAATGACGACGATCTCGCCATCTTCCTTGGTGAAGCTGTCCGGCCGGCGATCGAGCAGATCGAGCACCAGCTCCGAGGGCCGGCACAATTTCGTGCCGAGCGGCGTCACCACGATCGGGCGATTGACCAGGATCGGGTGGGCGACCATCGCGTCGAGCAGGGCATCGTCGCCGACTTCGGGATCGAGCAGCCCCAGCTCGGCCGCCGGCGTACCCTTGTCGCGCAAAATGGCGCGCGCCGGCACTGCCATCGCGGCGAGCAGGCCGGCGAGCTGGTCGCGCGTCCATCCGGCCTTCAGATATTCGACGACCTCGGGCGCGTAGCCGGCCGCCTCGACCATCGCCAGCGCGTTGCGCGAGGTGCCGCAGGCCGGATTGTGATAAAAAGTGATCGGAAAATCGCTCATCATGTCGCCTCGTCGTCGAACAGGAAATGGCCGAGCAGCGCGCCCAGCACGGCGCCCGCCGCCTGCCCCAGCAGGAACCCCGGCACCGATGCCGGCGCGATGCCGGCGAAACTGTCGGTCAGCGCCCGCGCCAGCGTCACCGCCGGATTGGCGAAGCTGGTCGAAGCGGTGAACCAATAGGCCGCGGTGATGTAGAGGCCGACGAGCATCGGCACGCCGTCGGGGCGATGGCGGACGCCGCCGAGAATGGTCAGGATCAGCCCGGCGGTCGCCACCGCCTCGGCGAGCGCCTGCGCCGGCCCGGCGCGCAGCTTCGACGAAATCTCGATCACCGGCAGTTCGAACATCAGATGCGCCAGCCAGACGCCGGCGATGGCGCCGGCGACCTGCACCGCGACGAACGCCGCCGCCTCCCCGGCCGGCAGCTCGCCGCGCCGCGCCATCACCAGCGTCACCACCGGATTGAAATGCGCTCCCGAAATCGGGCCCAATATGCTGATCAGCACGACCAGCCCGGCGCCCGTCGCCAGCGTATTGCCGAGCAGCGCCACCGCGACATTGCCGCCGGCCAGCCGCTCCGCCATGATTCCGGAACCGACGACGATCGCCAGCAGCCAGGCCGTGCCCAGCGCTTCGGCAACCAGCCGCCGCGCCGCAATTTGCCGATGCCGACGGGCGGACGAGTTTCCCTCCCGCCCCGCCCGCCCGTCGGCGACGGCGGCGATCCCGCCTGCCGTCATCCCGTTGTCGCCGGTCATGCCCGTGCCACGCCGCAGCGCGCTGCCGAGGCCACGACAGCCATGAGCGGCTCGCATAGCGCCGGCGCGCCTTCGCAACAGGGCTCCACCGGCCAGCCCAGCAGCTCGGCCATCATTGCGTGATCGGCGGCGTAGATGATCGATCGGCCATGCCGACGCGAGGTGACCAGCCCGGCCCGCGCCAGGATGCCGAGGCTGCCCGACAG
>JAIXZK010000137.1 GCA_027489695.1 Sphingomonadales bacterium | reverse complement strand
GGCTCCAAGGCGGCGGCCGACAAGCTGGTGCAGGCGTCCGACACCGATTGGGTGATCGTCCGCCCGCCGGCGGTCTATGGCCCTGGTGATCGCGAGATGCTGCCGCTGTTCCGCATGGCGCGCTGGGGCCTGGCGCTGGCACCCCGCGGCCGGCTGTCGCTGATCCATGTCGATGATCTGGCGCACGCGCTGCTGGCGCTGGCCGGCGGCGGCCCGAGCGGCGCGGTGCTCGAAATCGACGATGGCCGCGACGGCGGCTATGGCCATGACGAATTCGGCCGGCTCGTCGGCGCCGGCCTGGGCCGCGGTGTTCTGGCCATCCCGGCACCGCCGCCGCTGCTGCGCGCGGCTGCCACCATCGGCACCTGGGCCGGCCGCGTCACCGGCGAATTGCCCAAGCTCAGCCGCGACCGCGCCGCCTATATCGCCCATCCCGATTGGGTGGCACGCGGCGGCAATGCCGCGCTCGCCGGGCTGTGGGCGCCGCACTTCGATGCCATGGCGGGGATTGCCGACACGATCGCCGGCTATCGTGCCCGGGGATGGTTGTAACGCTGCCACGGTTGCTCGACCGGACTCGCTGAGCCGGCGATCCTGGGAATTAAATCGTTCGTTTCTGCCGTCATACTTGCAGTAAAATTCTCGATGTTGCAGCATGACTACCTCAACGAAGTGAGGTTGCATGTATATTTCAGCACGTTGCATGGCCATTGCCGCGGCATTTCTGTCGATGCCGGTATTCGCCACGGCAAAAGGCATCACCTACGACTGCGACACCGCCGCGGATCATTTTTCCGAACTTGTCCTGCCCGCCGGCAGCGCGCCCTTCGTTGCGTCCGGCAACGTCCGGCTGAACGCCATGGCCGAAAGCCGTGAATTCCTGCCGGTTGTCCGGGTTCAGATTGCCACACCCGCCGACCCCGGCTCCAGTCCCGATGAGTTTGCCGGCTTCGCGCTCACCGTGGTCGCAAAAGGCAAGGCGAAGCTGCCACCCGGCGTGGCCGCCGTGCAGATGCTCAGCTACACTGCCAAGGGCAAGGAAGACGAAGTGATACCGCCTTCCATGCTGGTGACCCCCGGCACGGTGCAGCCCTTCTCACTGGCCTATGACGGCAGCAACGTGAAGGTGACGCTGGGCAGCGAAACCAGGGACTTCCCGCTCAAGGCCGCAGAGCCGGTCGTACGCGTCATCTGCTCCACCGGCGAGTTCCTGATCACCGACCTGACGATCGCGCCCACTCGCTAGGGTAGCTTTCTGGCGCAGCGGCCACCCGCAAATCCCCGCGCTGAAACGGCACGGCCCCGCTTTGGCCATTTTGTGATGGCAGAGCCCCGCCATGAGCATGGACCGGGCCGCGATCTATTCGCGCATCATCGAACTGATCGAACCCATCAACGCCAAGGGCGTGGCGCTGGCCGAAGGCACCACCTTCGCCGGCGACATGGAACTCGATTCCCTCACCGTCATGGACCTCGTCGCCAATATCGAGGACGAGTGGGACATCGTCATGCCGCTGAACATGCTCCCCGATCTCGAAACCATCGGCCAGGTCGCCGATGCCGTGGCGAAGCTCGTCAAATGACCGATCTGCTGGCGAAATTCGACGGCCTGATCGCCGAGCACGCCGGGCTGCTCACCGCCGGCGTCCGCGATCCCTTCGGCATCGTCATGGAAAAGGTGCTGGGGCCGACCGAAGCCATCATCAAGGGCCAGCACACCATCCTGCTCGGCACGTACAATTACATGGGGATGACCTTCGATCCCGACGTCATCGCCGCTGGCGAGAAGGCGCTGCGCGAGTTCGGCGCCGGCACCACCGGCAGCCGCGTGCTCAACGGCACCTATCAGACGCACCGCGAATGCGAGGACGCGCTGAAGGAATTCTATGGCACCTCGCACGCCATGGTGTTCTCGACCGGCTATCAGGCCAATCTCGGCATGGTCTCGACGCTCGCCGGCAAGAACGAGTTCGTCATCCTCGACGCCGACAGCCACGCCTCGATCTATGATGGCTGCGCGATGGGCAACGCCGACATCGTTCGCTTCCGCCACAACAGCGCCGAGGATCTGGAAAAGCGCCTGCGCCGCCTGCCGCCGGAAGCCGGCAAGCTGGTCGTCCTTGAAGGCGTCTATTCGATGCTCGGCGACATCGCGCCGCTGAAGGAACTGGTCGCCATCGCCAAGGCGCATGACGCCACCGTGCTGGTCGACGAAGCGCATGGCATGGGCTTTTTCGGCGAACATGGCCGCGGCGTCTATGAAGCCGCGGGCGTCGCCGATGATGTCGATTTCGTCGTCGGCACCTTCTCGAAATCGGTCGGCACGGTCGGCGGCTTCTGCGTTTCGAACCACCCGAAGTTCGAGATCCTGCGCCTCGTTTGCCGGCCCTATACCTTCACCGCCTCGCTGCCGCCGGCCGTCGTCGCCTGCGCCGCCGCCAGCATCCGCAAGCTGATGCACGCCCATGACAAGCGCGCCCGGCTCTGGGCCTCGACCCGCCAGCTGCACGGCGGCCTGAAGGCGCGCGGCTTCCGCCTCGCCACCGAAACGCCGGAAAGCGCCATCGTTTCGGTGCTGATGCCGGACCAGGAGACCACCGTCCGCATGTGGTCGGCGCTCATCAACATGGGCGTCTATGTCAACATGAGCCGGCCACCGGCGACACCGGCCGGTGTGTTCCTGCTGCGCTGCTCGATCTGCGCCGAACACACCGCCGCCCAGATCGAAACCGTGCTCGGCCGCTTCTCCGATGCGGCGGCCGCAACGGGGCTGTTCCGCGAGGCGGCGGAGTAAGGTTGCCGCCGGCAGCCCTGCTTCCTTTCACGGCCCCTTTTTAATCGCTTCCGCCAAGGCTATATCCCGAGCTTCCGGGCCGGTGTGCGGCGCGTTGCGGGATTTTGCCGAGTGGCGCTTACCGGGTTCGATCGTTACCAGGCGCGGCTGATCATCGTGCCGCTGGTATCCAGCCTGGTGATCGCGGCGATGCTGCTGCTGCTCGATCGCATGCTCCGCCTGTTCGATTTCGTCATGAACGAGGGCGGCCCCGTCAATGTCGTGTGGCGGATGCTCGGCAATCTGCTGCCCGAGTATCTGTCCCTCGGCATCCCGATCGGCGTGATGATGGGCGTGCTGCTGGCGTTCCGGCGGCTGGCGCTGTCGTCGGAGCTCGACGCGCTGCGCGCCGTCGGGGTCAGCTACACGCGGCTGCTGCGGGTGCCGATGCTGTTCGCGCTGGTCTTCGCCGTGGTCAATCTCGGCATTGTCGGCTGGCTGCAGCCGATCTCGCGCTATGCTTATGAAAATCTGCGCTTCGAGCTGCGGTCCGGCGCGCTCGGCGCCTCGATCAAGGTCGGCGAATTCGCGAGGCTGGGCGAGGGCATGACCCTGCGCGTCGAGGAAAGCCTCAACCAGGGCAGCGACCTGCGTGGCCTGTTCGTGCGCGCCGAGGACAACAAGCATCCCGGCCGCAGCGTCGCGGTAACGGCGGCGCAGGGCACCTTCCTGTCCTCGGACGATCCCGAAGTCATCCTGCTGCGGCTGCGCCACGGCACGCTGGTGCATACGACGCGCGAAGGCGCCGTGCCGCGGGTGCTGTCGTTCGAACAGCATGACCTGCCGGTGAAGCTGCCGTCGATGGCCAATTTCCGCCAGCGCGGCGAAGGCAATCTCGAGCTGACCCTGCCGGAACTCACCCGCACCGCTTTCGACGGCAGCGCCACCGCCGAGGATCGGCGCAGCGCCAGCGCCACCCTGCACCGCCGCATCGTCCAGTGCGTCATCATGTTCGTGCTGCCGTTCTGGGCAGTGGCGCTGGCGGTGCCGGCCAAGCGCTCGACGTCGTCGCTCGGCGTCTTCCTCGCCATCATCGGCATCGTCACCTTCCACAAGCTGACCGAATATGGCGAGCGCATGGGCATTCTTGGCCGCGTCGATCCGGTTCTGGCGCAATGGGTGCCGTTCGTGCTGTTCACCGGCCTCGCACTGTGGCTCTTCCGTATCCTTGCCGAAGTGCCGGGCGGGCAGCCGATCGGCGCGCTCGATCGCGGCGCGGCACGGATCGCGGCGCTGCTGCAGGGCCTTGCCGGCAAGCTGGTGCGGCGCCGGAGCTGGCGCGACGACGCACTGTCGGCAGGCTGATCGGCGTGCGGCTTTTCCCTTCGCGCACCATCGCCTGGTACACGGCGCGGATGTTCCTCATCCGCAGCGCCGCCTTTCTGTTCGGGCTGGTGCTGATCCTGCAATCGCTCGATCTGCTCGGCGAATCGGGCAAGATTCTCGCCGTGCCCGGCAACAGCGAGGCCGATCTCTGGCATTATGTCTCGCTGCGGGTGCCGCAGATCGTGCAGCTGTTCCTGCCCTTTTCGGTGCTGCTGGCAACACTGGTGACGCTGGCCACGCTCAACCAGAACAGCGAAGTGGTGATCTTCAAGGCCGCCGGCATTTCGGCGCACCAGATCCTGGCGCCGCTGTTCGTGACCGCACTGGCGATCGCGGCGGCGAACTTCGTCTTCAACGAGCGCATCGCGACGCGGGCGACGGCGACGCTGAAGGCCTGGCAGCTGAACGAATACCGCCCGGACGCGGCGGCGGCGAAACCGCTCGCCGACAGCTGGGTGCGCGGCGGCGACGATCTGTTCCGCGCCGTCACCGTCGGCGGCAAGGGTGGCGAGACCCGGCTGGGCCGCGTCACCATCTATGATCGCCAGGACAATCGGCTGATCCGCGTCATCAGCGCCGACAGCGCCCGGCCGATCGCCGGCGGCTGGCGGCTGACCCATGCCCATGTCTTCGATGTCGGCCGCGGCACCTTGCGCGACCTGCCGAGCCTCGACCTGCCGACCAGCGTCGTGCCGCGGCAGTTCACCACCACCAAGGTCGAGCCGAGCTATATCGCGCTATGGGACCTGTGGCCGCAGATCGCCGAGCAACGCGCCGCCGGCAAGCCGGTGGACACGCTGGTCGCCGCTGCCTGGCACAAGCTGGCGGGGCCGCTGTCGACGGTGCTGATGCCGCTGCTCGGCGCCGTTTCGGCATTCGGCCTTGCCCGCTCCGGCCGGCTGTTCATCCGCGCCGTGATCGGCATGTTCCTCGGCTTCGCCTTCTTCGTCGCCGACAATTTCATGCTGGCAATGGGCAGCTTCGGCACGGTGCCGCCGCTGATGGCGGCCTGGGCGCCGTTCCTGCTGTTCCTGCTGATCGGCGAAGCGGTGCTGATCCGAACCGAGGAATAGCGCCGGCCGTTCAGAAATCGACGGCGATGCCGCCCTTTTCCCAATCGCCATAGCGCACCGGATCGGGGCCGCCGCGGCCACCGACTTCGGGCGGC
>JAIXZK010000342.1 GCA_027489695.1 Sphingomonadales bacterium | reverse complement strand
GGATCGAAGCTCCTGACGATCCGATACTCACCCGCCTGGGGCCCCTCCTGCAGCCGCAACATATCGTCCGCGATGGCGACGTTGGGCTTGCCGCTGCCGCTCGTCAGCTGGAAGCGCGTTCCCTGCGTTGCGATCCGGCTTCCCGGCTCGAGCGGCACCGGCGCCTGGGTGAGGAACAGCTGCGACGTCGGGGACTCGGCGCGGTAGCGAAAGATGGTGGTGTTGTGCAGGCCCCGATGGGTGGGCAGCCGCACCCCTTCCTGCTGGCAGAAGTCCGCATGCCAGATCGCGTAGAGGCGGATGCGGTCGCCGGGGCGGAGCTGACCGGCAAAATCGCCGCGGACGATCGCCCTGCGTGTCACCGGATCGGCCGACACCAGGTCGACGATCCCGGCCTGCGCGGGCACGCCCGACAGGAATTGCAGCTTCCAGAGGTCGCGCTTCTCCAACAGCGGCGTGAGATCGCCGACATCGGCCAGGGTCAGGAGAGTGGTGCCGTTGGGTCCGCGCTCGGCGCCGGCGATCGTGAGGTGCGAAGCCGAGTGCAGGCGCCGCAGCCCCGATCGCGGCATGGTGACGAAATAGCCGTCGACGACGACATCGTCATAGCCGGGACCGCCAGCGAAGCTATCCGAGACATCATAGGCAGTGACATTGCGGTACAGAGCAGCGCCTTGGGTCAGAAAATTGGCGAACAGACATTCAGCAAGGTACACGTTCCCCAGTCCCGGCGCCGGCAGGAAGCCGGAAATGACTATTTCCCAAGTTGGCGGGGGCCCCTTGTCGGTGTTGAAGCCCAGGAGAAAACCGTTCCCGTCGCGCGGACCATCGGGGCCGATGGGGTCAACGAGCCGGCTGGCGAAGAAGCCGATGATGCGATCGCGCGGACCCGCGAGCTGCATCAGTTGCCGCAGGTCGAATGTGAGGCCGATGAAATGCACCACCCGCGCCTGGATCACCCAGCGTCGCTCGGGAAGAAACCGGTTTGTGCGGGAAATCACGATCTTGTCGGGGGCCACGCCGTCTTCGGCCACGACTTCGATGGCGCGGCGATTGTTGAGCTGCCCGCGACGCGTCGTGTTCGTATCCTCGAGATAGCGCCCGGCCGCCAGCACCAGCTTGCCGCCATCGCCAACACCCGCGTTGCTCAGCGCGTGCCCGAGCGTGCGCCAGGGGGCGGCGCGCGTTCCGGCCGCGGCATCGTCGCCTTTTTCCGGGTCGAGATAGCGTACGGCCCGGTCAGGATCGAGCGCATGGTCGACATTGATGACCAGGGGGATCTCGATGCGCCGCTCCAGCCCGTGCTCGCCGCGCAGATAGCAATAGAGGATTGCATCTCCGGCCGTCACCGCGCCCTCGCCGGCACCGATCTCGACCGAAAAGCCGATCGAACCCTGCGGCATCGTCGTTCCGTCATGCATCCGTACGGGCGTGTTGTTGACGCTCCATTCGGTGACGGTGACGCTGTTCCCTTCCAGTACGAAGACCGCTTCCTTGAAATAGTTCAGGGCGTTGCCCTCGGCGGCCTGCGGCGGCAGGCCGAGCGCCGTGATGCGGATGCCGCGCCCGTGGACCCATTGGCCGGGGATCGCGGAAAAGCCGCCGATGAAGCGCTCGTCGGGTACGAGCGTCCCCAAGGGGGTATGGCTTTGCGCGGGCACCTCACCGCCGCTGCCAGGCCTCCCGGTCCAGCGGGGGCCAGGCTGCAGGATGCCGGGCCCCGCCTTGACGCCGTGCCCTGCGGCCGAGCTGCCGGGTGCAGAACAGGCAAGCGGGGTAACCGACAGGGCCAGCCCACCGCCCAGAAGTCCGCGACGTGTCGTATCGATCATGCAGCGCGCTCCAAACCGTGCACGCCTTGACTACAACCAAATATGCTGCGCCGCGAGCAGGATCAGGCGCTCCGTGCATTCTTCGAGCGATACAGCAGCGCGAACGTCAGCCCCACCAGCATGTAGACCACCTGATCGTTGTCGGGCTGCGACAAAACTAGCCTAGTGTTAAGCAGTACGATCATAATCGTGGCAACCGCCAAATGAAGCGGGTAGCCATGGGAAGGATCCGTCACCCCCGCGCGTATCAACAGCGCGGCACCCAACACCATCGTGCCATAAAACGAGATGAAACCGAGCACTCCATAGTCGACGGCAGTCGAGAGAAAGCCGGAGTCGATCGACAGAAAGCCGCTCTGGGTTCGCCAGCCGACCACATCTGCCGACTGAAACGGCCCATAGCCGAATACCGGACGCATCGCAATCTTAGGCAGGCCCATCTGGATCTGCTCATGGCGACCATCGTTGCTCGTCTGGGTCACGCCGCCGCCCAGCACTCGATTGTGCACGGCAGGGACGACCATGATAACCATCGCGAGAACGACAGCGAAGGCCGGATACATCATCGTCGTGGAAATCCCGACGAGCCCGCCACGCTCCTTGAACCAACGCCGCAAGCCCCAGAGCAAAAGATAGGTGGCATGCGCCACGACCATGCCGACCATGCTCAAGCGCGCACCGCTCCAATAAGCGGACAGGATCATCGCGATGTCGAACAGGATGGTGAGCGCCAGCGCCGAAACGGATCGGCTGTTCACCATGAGGTGGATCGCGAACGGGATCGTCATCGCCACCAGTTCGCCCCAGACCAGCGGGTTCCCGAACACGTTCATCACGCGATAGGCTCCGCGAACCTGAGGAGTGAGGTGAAGCATGACACTGGGATCATTGATCTGCAGCCAGCTTGGGATATGGCCGACCCATAGGACATGTTGGGACCGGAACTCGAAGAAGCCGATGACCATCAGCAGGGCCACGCATCCCAGCATGTTGCGCACCCACCATTCGGGAGTCCGCGCGTTCGAGCCGAGGCACCACAGCGTCGCGAAGAAGAACGGGGTGACCGTCAGCGAAATATTGACCAGGCGACCGATCGAAACGGACGGCTGAGTAGTAAGTAGCGACGCGATGATCTGGATGATCAGGAAGCCCAGCATGAAGCGGGCAAGCCAGGGCGACGCGGAGAGCGTAACCACCATATCGCGCCGAAACTTCGGCGAGATCGAATAGCACACCAGCAGAAGCAACGTCGTCAGCACGCCGAACAAGCGCCGGAACGAGATCCAGGGCAGGCCTGCCACCGAAAGCGAGAGGTAGTTCGGCCAGAGGATCGCCAATATCATGAACAGGACGTAGCAACGCAGCAGCAGCTTGGTCGGCGCCTTCTTGGACTGGGGCAGCGCCCAGATGACGAACAGCGCAAGGATCGCCAGCGGAGCCGCGGCCCCAAGGAGCATGCTGGGCGGCAGGATCGCCGAAAGCAGCCCGTAGACCATCGATAGCAGCGCGATCACGGCGAGACCGACAAAGCGCCGCGCCAGCGTGACCAGTCCGGACCGTTGCGGGTGATAGAGCGGCAGAACCGCCTTGGCCGG
This sequence comes from Sphingomonadales bacterium, assembly GCA_027489695.1. GTDB lineage: Bacteria > Pseudomonadota > Alphaproteobacteria > Sphingomonadales > Sphingomonadaceae > Sandarakinorhabdus. The sequence continues at coordinate 439 of JAIXZK010000342.1, read as the reverse complement.
GGAAAACAGCGCGTCGCGCGCCCGGCGCAACGGTTGCAGCAACCGCGCCAGGCCACCAGCCCCCCGAACGTGCGCCGACGTCGCCATGCCCAACCCCTTAGATAATCGGTATGCCGATCAGCCGCACCGCGACCATCGAAACGAAGCGCAGAAACACCGATGGCACCGCAATCGCGATCGCCGCGCCTAATGCACCATAGGGCGGAATCAGCACCAGCGCGAGTATTGCTGCAAGGATTACCGACGACATGGTCAGTACCACCGCCAGACGTTCGCGATTGGCCATCACCAGAACGCCGCCGCTCGAGGCGAAGACCATGCCGAACACCTGCCCGAGCACCAGCACCTGCATCGCTGCTGCGCCTGCCGTGAACTGTTTGCCGAACAGGCCCATGATCCAGTGCGGAGCAACCAGCACCGCCAGCGCGATGGGCGAGGC
>JAIXZK010000236.1 GCA_027489695.1 Sphingomonadales bacterium | reverse complement strand
TGGCCTTCTGCGCCGAGGAAACCGTGCAGCTGCACGGCGGCATCGGCTTCACCTGGGAAAGCGATTGCCAATTCTACTATCGTCGCAACCGGGCGTTGGTCGGCACGCTGGGCGCGCGCAACTGGTGGGCGGATCGCCTCGTCCGCGCGCTCGAACAGCGCAACCGCGCGGCGGCGGAACGCAGGGATTTCACTGGGCGGCCCGATATAATGGGCTGTCACTCCCGCGGAAGCGGGAGCCCATCTCCCGGCGTTTCGGCAGGTGGAAATTTTCGGAGATGGATCCCCGCTTGCGCGGGGATGACGAAGGGGAAGCAGCATGGATTTCAACGATACGCCCGCCGAAGCCGAATATCGCGCCACCGTGCGCGCCTGGCTCGAAACCAACGCCGCCGAATATCGCGAGCCGCATGGCGAATGGGATCTGCCGACCTTCATCGCCGAATCGAAGAAGTGGCAGCGCCGCAAGTACGAAGCCGGCTACACCGGCATCACCTGGCCGAAGCAGGTCGGCGGCCAGGGCCTCGGCCCGATGCAGTCGATCATCTACAGCCAGGAAGAAAGCCGCTTCCACACGCCGTCCGGCCTTTATTCGATCGGGCTCGGCATGTGCATCCCGACCGTCTTCACCCATGGCAACCCCGATGTCATCGCCCGCTATGTGCCGAAGGCGCTGGTGGGTGACGAAGTCTGGTGCCAGCTGTTCTCCGAACCCGCCGCCGGGTCGGACCTTGCCGGCATCCGCACCAAGGCGGTGCGCGATGGTGACGACTGGATCATCGATGGCCAGAAGGTCTGGACCAGCTTCGCCCATGCCAGCGATTACGGCATCGTCGTCACCCGCACCGACCCCAGCGTGCCGAAGCACAAGGGCCTGACGATGTTCATCGTCGACATGAAGGCGCCGGGCATGGAAGTGCGCGGCATCAAGCAGATGTCGGGGGACAGCGGCTTCAACGAAGTCTTCTTCACCGGCGTGCGCGTGCCCGACGCCTGGCGGCTCGGCGCTGTCGGCGATGGCTGGAAGGTCGCGCTGACCACCCTGATGCACGAACGCCTCGCCGTCGGCGGCAAGCCGCGTTCGGCGCCGGGCTATGAAACGCTGATGAAGCTTGCCCGCGGTGTCGAATCGCCGAACGGCGGCCCGGCGATCGAAGCCAGCGACGTGCGCCAGAAGATCGCCCAGACCTACATCAACGACCAGGGCATCAAGCTCACCCAGATGCGCGCCCTTTCGGCGCTGTCCAAGGGCCAGGTCCCCGGCCCCGAACAATCGATCGCCAAGGTCGTCGTCGCCAAGACCATGCAGGACCTCGCCTCCTTCGCGCTCGACATGACCGGCGGCGATGGCCTGATGGCCGGCGCCGACGCCGATCCGGAACTCGCCAAGCTGCAGGGCAGCTACATCGGCTCGGCCGGCCTGCGCATCGCCGGCGGCACCGACGAGATCCTGCGCAACATCATCGCGGAACGCGTCCTCGGCCTGCCCGGCGACCTGCGGCCGGACAAGGACAAGCCGTTCAACGCGGCGGCGTGATTTCAGGAAAGGGGCCTCCGGCTGCTGGGGCCTTAGGCTCCAGACCCCGTTTTGATTTCATGCATTAGCTCAGGCGGTTAGAATCTGGCCGCGACCGAGATAAATGGGGTCTGGGGCCTAAGGCCCCAGCCGCCGGAGGCCCAGTTTCTTCCCTGATCTGCCCCACCCGTCTCTCCTGCGGCGATGTCGCCGCCGCACCCCCTTGCAGTTTCGCTTCTTCAGGGTGACATTCCCCACAAGGACCCCGGCGGGCTGCCCTCGCCGGGGCAAGCGGAGACAGGCATGCCCTCTTTCACCCGCGAGCTCGAAAAGACCTTGCACAATGCGCTGGGCGAAGCCGCCCGGCGTAGCCACGAATATGCGACTCTCGAACATCTGCTGCTGGCGCTGGCCGGCGATGCCCATGCCATCGCCGTGCTCAAGGCCTGCACCGTCGATATCGAGGAACTGCAGGGCCAGCTGGTCCGCTACCTCGATACCGAGCTGAATGCCCTGAAGGCCGATGCCAGCGTCGATCCCTCGCCGACCGCCGGGTTCCAGCGCGTCGTCCAGCGCGCCATCCTGCACGTCCAGTCGTCCGGCCGCGAGGAAGTCACCGGCGCCAATGTGCTCGTCGCGCTGTTCAGCGAGCGCGAATCGCACGCCGTCTTCTTCCTGCAGCAGCAGGACATGACCCGCCTCGATGCTGTCAGCTTCATCAGCCATGGCATTGCCAAGTCCGGCCAGTCGGAGAACCGGGCCGTCAAGGGCAGCGGCACCGAGAAGGAAGAGGAAGAGAAGAAGGCCGATCCCAAGGACAAGGCCAAGGGCGGCGAATCGGCGCTGAAGTCCTATACCGTCAATCTGAACGAGAAGGCCAAGGCGCGAAAGATCGATCCGCTGATTGGCCGCCACGCCGAAGTCGATCGCACCATCCAGATCCTGTGCCGGCGATCGAAGAACAACCCGCTCTATGTCGGCGATCCCGGCGTCGGCAAGACCGCCATCGCCGAGGGTCTCGCCCGCAAGATCGTCGAGGGCCAGGTGCCCGACGTGCTGTTGCCCGCCGTCATCTACAGCCTCGACATGGGCGCGCTGCTCGCCGGCACCCGCTATCGCGGTGACTTCGAGGAACGGCTGAAGAATGTCGTCAACGAGCTCGAAAAGCTGCCGCACGCGGTGCTGTTCATCGACGAGATCCACACCGTCATCGGTGCCGGTGCCACCTCGGGCGGCGCCATGGATGCATCGAACCTGCTCAAGCCGGCGCTGTCGTCAGGCGCCATCCGCTGCATCGGTTCGACGACCTACAAGGAATTCCGCAACCATTTCGAGAAGGACCGCGCCCTGCTGCGGCGCTTCCAGAAGATCGACGTCAACGAACCGTCGATCGAGGATGCCATCAAGATCCTGATGGGCCTGCGGCCGTCTTATGAGGAGCATCACAAGCTGAAGTACACGCCCGAGGCGATCAAGGCGGCGGTGGAGCTTTCGGCGCGCTACATCAACGATCGCAAGCTGCCCGACAAGGCGATCGACGTCATCGACGAGACCGGCGCCTCGCAGATGCTGCTGCCCGAAAACAAGCGCAAGAAGCTGATCGGCGTCAAGGAAGTCGAAGCCGTGATCGCCACCATGGCGCGGATTCCGCCGAAGACCGTCAGCAGCGACGACAAGCAGGCGCTCGCCACGCTGGAAAGCGATCTGAAGCGCGTCGTCTTCGGCCAGGACAAGGCCATCGAGCGGGTCGCCAGCGCCATCAAGCTGTCCCGCGCCGGGCTGCGCGAGCCCAACAAGCCGATCGGCAGCTATCTGTTCTCTGGCCCGACCGGTGTCGGCAAGACCGAAGTGGCGCGCCAGCTGGCGACCATCCTCGGCATTCCGCTGACCCGTTTCGACATGTCGGAATATATGGAGCGGCACAGCGTCAGCCGGCTGATCGGCGCGCCTCCCGGCTATGTCGGCTTCGACCAGGGCGGGCTCCTGACCGATGCTGTCGACCAACAGCCGCATTCGGTGCTGCTGCTCGACGAAATCGAAAAGGCCCACCCCGATCTGTTCAACATCCTGTTGCAGGTGATGGACAACGGCAAGCTGACCGACCACCACGGCAAGACCGTCGATTTCCGCAACACCATCCTGATCATGACCACCAACGCCGGCGCCGCGGACATGGCGCGCGAAGGCATCGGCTTCGGATCATCGGTGCGCGTTGGGGAGGACGAGGAAGCCATCAAGCGGATGTTCTCGCCGGAATTCCGCAACCGCCTCGATGCGGTGGTGGCCTTCGATTATCTGCCGCCGGAAGTCGTCGCCCGCGTCATCGACAAGTTCGTGCTCCAGCTCGAACTGCAATTGCAGGAGCGCGAGGTCCATATCGGCCTGACCGACGAAGCCAAGGCCTGGCTGACCGAAAAGGGCTATGACAAGCTCTATGGCGCGCGCCCGATGGGCCGGCTCATCCAGGAGAAGATCAAGCAGCCGCTCGCCGAGGAGCTGCTGTTCGGCAAGCTCGTCCATGGCGGCGAAGTGCGCGTCTCGCTGAAGGACAATGACCTGAGCTTCGAAATCGTGCCGGCGGCAAAGAAGCCGCCGCGGGCGAAGAAGCCGAAGAAAGTGTCGCTGGCCAAGGTCGAAGCGTGAGTGATGCCTCCGGCGGCTGGGGCCTTAGGCCCCAGACCCCGTTTCGTTTTTTTCGGTTATCACAAGCCGTTCAGGAACAGCGGCGCTGAACAAGATGGGGTCTGGGGCCTAAGGCCCCAGCCGCCGGAGGCAAATCTTCTTACGCCGCCGCGCGTGCCCGGCGGCGCATGGTGACGCCGACCAGCCCGAAGCCGGCGATCAGCTGCGCCCAGATGGCGGGTTCGGGCACCACGGTCAGGAAGCTTTCGAAGCCGGCATAGGTGCCGAGATGGACTTCGCCGCCCTGGTTGAAGCGGCCGACGGCGACCGAGCCTTCGATCGGCGTGTTGTTGGTGACGAGCGCGTTCAGCGCGATCACCGAACCATGCACCATGCGGGTGAAGTCGACGCGGGTGGCGTTGACGAAGTTCCAGATCACCTGGGTGTTGCGGCTGGCATTGTTGCCGCCGATCGGATTGGCGCCATAGGTCAGCACCGTCTGCGTCGGATCGAAAACGTTGATGATGACCGGGCCGTTCGTGGTGAAATTATAGTCGAACTCGGTCTTGGAAAAGATCGAGGCATCGACATTGAACAGCGCAAAGCCGGCGCCATTGTCGACGGCGTTGAACGTCGCCTTGCTGCCCTGGATGGTGATCGAGCTGGGGTTGCTGGCGATGACCAGCGCGGCAAGGCCCGAGGAGAGGGCGCCAAGATTGGCCGACAAGGTCGCCAGCTCGGCCGCCGCGGCGGCGGCAGTGGCGGCATTGTTGAAGCCGATCCCCTGGTTCTGCTGGATGCTGGCACCATTGGCATTGACGTTGCCGCTGATGGTGCCGCCGACGCGAACCGTCGCCCCGGTCTGGCCGTTGATGCCGCCATTGGTCACATTGCCGCCGACGGTGAAGGTCTGGCCGCTGCCGACATTGTAATTGCCTTCGAGATTGCCGCCGACATCGAGCGACGACCCTTGCGCGTTGAGATTGATCGCCTTGGAATTGCCGCCGATCAGCACGCCCGGATTGGTGGCGACGCGGGTCTGCGGCTGCCCTTGCGGCGTCGGGCCGTTGGGGCCGTTGTTGAGGTTGATGCTGCTGATGCTGTTGTTGCCGGCGATGGTCAGCGTGCGACGGGTCGAATCGGCGGCGCGCTGGCTGCTGTTGCCGATGCCGAGGCTGGTCGAATTGCCGCTGGCGTTGCCGCCGATGAACGTCTTGCCCTCGACATCCTGCCCGGCCTGCCAGTCGCCGAGCACGATCAGGTTGAGCTCGCGCATCGCCTGCAGGCCGGCGGCGGCATCGCCGGCAGCGGCGGCGGGCGCGGCGGATGCGAGCGCGGCGAGGCCGGCAGTGAGGAAAAGGCGACGCATGGCTGACTCCGAATCAGGACGGACTCAGTCTCATTAACATCGCGTCAACGTTTACGAAAGAAGGCTTTATGATTGATTAATACAAATAATTCGTTGTCGCGCCGTTCCGACTGGCAAGTCCAGCCGCCGGCAATGGCGAGGCGCCGCCCGCTTCACCGCCCCGCCATTGCCCGCACGGCGACGGCATAGGTGCGGCCCACCGGCAGGACGGCGCCGGATTCCAGCATGATGCCGCCGGCGCCGCCGCCACCATCGCGTACCAGGCGCGCGACGCGATCGCGGCGCACGATCAGCGAGCGGTGGATGCGCAGGAACTGCCCGGGATCGAGCCGGCGTTCGAGTTCGGTGATCGTTTCGTGGATGAGGAAGCTGCGGCCGCCGGCATGGAGGCGCATGTAATCGCGCTCCGCCTCGATATATTCGATATCGGCCACCGCCAGCCGCACGACATCGCCGCGGCTCGGCACCCAGAATTCCGCCAGCCAGCTGGCCGCTTCGGCCGGCGCCTTTGCCGTTGCCGCCAGCTGGCTCGCGCGATCGCGGGCCCGCGCCACCGCCCGCGCCAGCCGCTCGGCATCGATCGGCTTCATCAGATAATCGACGGCCTCGACATCGAACGCCGCGACGGCGTGATTGTCATAGGCGGTGACAAAGACCACCGGCAGGCGCGGCGGCGGCAGCGCCCGCGCCAGTTCCAGCCCCGACATGCCCGGCATGGCGATATCGAGGAACAGCAGATCGGGCTGCACCGCCGCGATCTGGCGCAGCGCCGCGGCGGCATCGGGCGCGGTGGCGACCAGATCGACCGAGGCGAGGCCGCGGCAGAGGATTGCCATCCGCTCCAGCGCCAGCGGCTCGTCATCGACCGCCAGCGCGCGCAATGGCGCCAGGCTCATTCCGCCGCCAGCGCCGGCCACAGCGCCGGCTGCCGCGGCATGGCCAGATCGACGCGATAGCCGCCGCCGGGCACCGCGCCGTGCGAGCAGGCGGCGAGCTCGCCGAACCGCGCCGCCAGCCGGTCGCAGACGTTGCGGATGCCGGTGCCGGTGCCCGGCGGGTCACTGGGTCCGGTGCCGAGCCGCCCACCGAGCGCCTCGCCGTCATCGACGACCGAAATCCGCAGCCGGTCGCCGTCGGCCCGCGCCGCGATGGTGATGGTTACGGGGCGCCGGCTGCGGGCGACACCGTGCTTGACGGCGTTCTCGACGATCGGTTGCAGGATCAGGCCGGGCACGGGAACCTGTTCCAACGCCGCGGGGACATCGATCTCGATGCGCAGCCGGTCGGGGAAGCGTACCCGTTCGATCTCGAGATAGCGCTGCTGCATGGCAATCTCGTCGGCCAGCAGCACATCGCCGGCGGGATCGCTGGCCAGGCTGGCGCGGAAGAAGCTCGACAAGTTGAGGATCATCTGCTCGGCATCGCCGTTGCGCCCGGCCAGCACCAGTGTCGAAAGCGAATTCAAGGTGTTGAACAGGAAATGCGGATTGACCTGGTAGCGCAGCGCGCGCAGCTCGGCGGTCTGCGCCGCGGCGCGGTAGCGATTGGCCTGGCGTTCGGCATCGCGGACCCGCTCGGCATAGGCCAGCGCGATGTAAAGCACCCCCCAGGCGACCACGAAGAAATACCAGCTGGTCGCCAGCCCGAGGATTTCGAGCGTCGGCGACATTTCCTTGTCGGAATAACGGGCGATTTCGGCGAGCAGTGCCGGGCTCGGCATGATGATGTTGAAGGCCAGATAGTTGGTGGCGCCATAGGCAAGGCTGATCGGCACCGAGGCAGCGAAGACCAGCCCGACCAGCCGCCCCGGCGACCAGTGCGAGCGCGGCCGCAGCACCGCGTGCAATACCAGGGTCAGCGCGACGCCGATCATCGACACCACGAGACGCCGCAGCATCATGTCGAGCTGGTCCGGCGCCTCGGCGATGCACGCCTTCAGCGTGTTGATGAGGAAGTAGAAGGCCCAGAAGCCGGCGATCGACTGGATCACCAGCCGGCGGCCGGGCAGCGCCTGACTCGGGGATGGCGTCGGGGGCATGTTCATGGCGCCCTCATACCATTGTCGCGCCGCCTGTGACCCCCTGGCCGGCCCTCGCCGGCGGCACCTGTCGAAATCGTTCCGCCGTTCGTCGAAGCGCAGCGGCGGCGCGGCCGGCACGACGCTATGGCGACCATGCGTAAAGAGGAGTTGGTCGCATGGACATGACGAGGATCGGGTTGGCAGCGATGGCGGTGCTGGCCCTGCTCTTTTCGGTCGGCCCGCGACTGACGCTGGCGTTCGAGGACGCCAATGATCCGTCGCCGCGGCGCTTTGCCATGACGGCGCAGATCGCCGGCCAGTGCGCCGGGCTGATCATTTCCTGGTCGGAACGCGTCAACCGGGCGCGCTGATCGCACAAAATCCCCCCTGGCCGGCGGCTTGCATCGCCAGCCTTGCTTCAGTCCTCCGACATTGCCGCGACCAGCGCTTCGGCTTCCGCCTCGTCGCGGCTAGCCAGCAACCGGCGCGCCAGCCCGGGATCATGCCCGGCGCGGGCCATGGCCGCGATCTCGCGGCGGCGTCGGTCGGGGCCGGCATCAGGCTCGCGCGCGAACGGGCCGAAGCGGCGACGGCGGGCCAGCAGCAGCGCCGCCGCCCATGCGGCGCCGGCATCGCTCATCGCCACCGCCTCCCGGTCTTCGGCGTCGACCCCGGCGGCGGCGAGGGCGCCGCGCACCCGGCCGGCGCCGAAGCCGCGCGCCGACAGGTCACGCACCTTCGCCGCCGCCCAGCTGCGATCGTCGACATAGCCGAGCGCTGCCAGGCGGGCGACGAGTCCGTCGCGATCGGGCGGTGTCTCCCCTTGCCAGCCGCGCTCCTTCAGCTTGCGGTCGAGGTAGCGCGACAGGCGCACCCTGGTGGTGGCGAAGCGCGCCGCATAGGCCAGCGCCAGCTCGGAAAGCGCCGCCGCGTCGAGCGGTTTCGCAACGCGCGGGGCCCGCGTGCGATGCGACGGGGCGCGGCGATCTTTGTCGTTCATGCCATGATCCTGCCATGATCGGGCCGGAATTTGAACGCCGCCAGCGATTAGCGATGAAAGATCATGGGACTGATCGCCCGCGTGCGGCATCCGGCCGTAGCGCGGATTTGGGAGATCCGGGTTGCACGATACCGAGATTGCCACCGCCAGCCACACGCCGTTGGTGCCGACGCCGACCGATTGCGGCCTGGCCCGCCGGCCCAGCGACTTCGCGACCCTGGGCGAAGCGCTCGATTATGCGGCGCTGGGCAAGCGCGGCTTCAACTTCCACGACGCCCGCGGTGATCTGGCGCGCGCCTATCCCTATCCCGAACTGGCGCGCGATGCCCGGGCGCAAGCGATGGTGCTCGTCGCCGCCGGCGTTCGCCCCGGCGACCGGATCGCGCTGATCGCCGAAACCGGCCCCGGCTTTGCCGCCGCCTTCTTTGCCGCCGTCTATGCCGGCGCGCTGCCGACGCCGCTGCCGCTGCCGACCAGCTTCGGCGGCCGCGACGCCTATGTCGGCCAGCTCGCCGTGCAGCTGAAAAGCTGCGACCCGACCCTGGTGCTCGGCCCGGCCGGCCTCGCCGAAATGGTCACCCAGGCCGCCGAAGGCATCTGCCCGGCGCACGACTGGGAAAGCTATTTCGCCGTCGCCGCCCCGGAGGTCGCGCTGCCGCAGGCGAAGCCGACCGATATCGCCTATCTGCAATATTCGAGCGGCTCGACCCGCTTTCCGCACGGCGTCGCCGTCACCCATGAAGCGCTGCTCGCCAATCTTGCCGGCCACGCCCATTCGACCCATCTGAGCAGCCGTGACCGCGTCATCTCCTGGCTGCCCTGGTATCATGACATGGGGCTGGTCGGCTGCCTGCTCTGCCCGGTCGCCAACCAGATCAGTGTCGATTACATCGCCACCGACGATTTCGCCCGCCGGCCGCTGTCCTGGCTGAAGCTGGTCAGCAACAATCCGGACTATAGCGTCTCCTTCTCGCCGACCTTCGGCTATGACATCTGCGCCCGTCGCATCTCCTCGTCGATCGATGTCGCGACGCGTTTCGACCTGCGCCGCTGGCGTGTCGCCGGCAATGGCGCCGACATGATCCGCCCGGAAGTCATGCAGGCCTTTGTCGATGCCTTCGCGCCGGCCGGCTTCGATGCCGCCGCCTTCCTGCCGAGCTATGGCCTTGCCGAAGCGACGCTCGCCGTCTCGATCATGCCGCCGGGCGAAGGCATCGTCTGCGACCTGATCGACGAGCGCACCCTGTCGGGCGGCACCCGCCCCAGCGACGGTCGCCGGCCGACCCGCTATCGCGCCATCGTCAACTGCGGCAAGGCGCTGCCTGGTCTCACCATCGAAGTCCGCGACGATCACGGCCAGGCGTTGCCCGATCGCGCCATCGGCCGCGTCCATGTCAAGGGCATGGGCATCATGGCCGGCTATTTCCGCGATCCGGAAGCCACCGCCGCGGCGCTCAGCGCCGATGGCTGGCTCGACACCGGCGACATGGGCTATCTCGTCAAGGGCTCGATCTACATCGTCGGCCGCGTCAAGGACATGATCATCATAAACGGCAAGAACCACTGGCCGCAGGACATCGAATGGGCGATCGAACAATTGCCCGGGTTCAAGGCGGGCGACATCGCCGCCTTCGCCATCACCACGCCGTCGGGCGAGGAAGCCCCCGCCGTGCTGGTACAGTGCCGCACCACCGACAATGCCGAACGCGCCCGCCTGCGCGACGCCATCCGCACGAAGGTCAAGGCGATCACCGGCATGAGCTGCGTCGTCGAACTGGTGCCGCCGCGCACCCTGCCGCGCACTTCCTCGGGCAAGCTCAGCCGCTCCAAGGCGCGGCTGCAATATCTGTCGGGCGAAATCCAGCCGTTCGACATCGCGGCCTGACGGAGGATGGCTTTCGTCGAGGGGTTTGCACGCGGAAATCGCGTCACCGTGAAGCGCCAGCCAACGAATGTTACCTGCCACTACAGTGTTTCAACCCAGGTTGGAGGCAAGCTGCTTCAGCTTGACACCTTCGGATCAGCCGATCGAAAAAATCCGGACAAGGTTTCGCAGTCGCTCCAATTGAATGAGCAGGGCGCGAGAGAGTTGATCAACATTCTCGAGCGCGAATTTGGTCTCAAGTAGGTGACCCTCGCCGTCACCGGCGCCACCGGCTTCGTCGGCGGCCGCGTTCTCGATCTAGCCGATCGGCCGATCCGCGCGCTGGCGCGGCGGCCGCAACCGCCGCGTGCCGGCGTCGAATGGGTGATGGGCGATCTGGCTGATCGCGACGCGCTGGCGCGGCTGTGCGACGGGGCCGAGGCCGTCATCCACATCGCCGGCGTCGTCAACGCCGCCGACAAGTCCGGTTTCGATTTCGGCAATGTCGCCGGCACCGCCAATGTTCTTGGCGCTGCGGGGCGAAAACGCTTCGTCCATGTCTCCAGCCTGGCGGCGCGCGAGCCGGGGCTCAGCATGTACGGCGGCTCCAAGGCGGCGGCCGACAAGCTGGTGCAGGCGTCCGACACCGATTGGGTGATCGTCCGCCCGCCGGCGGTCTATGGCCCCGGTGATCGCGAGATGCTGCCGCTCTTCCGCATGGCGCGCTGGGGCCTGGCGCTGGCACCGCGCGGCCGGCTGTCGCTGATCCATGTCGATGATCTGGCGCGCGCGTTGCTGGCGCTGGCCGGCGGTGGCCCGAGCGACGCGGTGCTCGAAATCGACGATGGCCGCGACGGCGGTTATGGCCATGACGAATTCGGCCGCCTCGTCGGCGCCGGCCTCGGCCGTGGTGTTCTGGCCATCCCGGCACCGCCGCCGCTGCTGCGCGCCGCCGCGACGATCGGCACCTGGGCCAGCCGCGTCACCGGCGAATTGCCCAAGCTCAGCCGCGACCGCGCC
>JAIXZK010000091.1 GCA_027489695.1 Sphingomonadales bacterium | reverse complement strand
GTGGTGCGCGAAACCTTCGATGGTGGCGTCCATCTCGGCCGCGAGGCACTGGCGGCGCTCGGCACGCCGGAAGCCGCCATCGACGCCATCGAGGAAGAGTTCCGCCGCCGCGATGCCGAACGGCTCGACCTGCAGCTCTGCTCCGGCGACATCATGTCGGGCGCCGAAAACATCATCCGCGGCCGGCTCGATTTCGACGCCGCGGGGCTGGCGGAGATTCCGTTCGCGGGGGTGGTGCCGCCGGAGGGGCAGGCGGAGGCGGCAGCGTAGCAAGCCGAAGGGTGCCGGCGGCGTTATCTTTTGCCTCCGGCGGCTGGGGCCTCAGGGTCCGGACCCATTTTGTTTGTCCTCGCTGTTCCTGATCTGCTTGATCCAATCAGACATTCGAAATGGCGTCCGGGCGTGCCAAGACATCGCATGTGCCGATTTTCCTACACCGCCGATTGCTGATACAGGCCGACAGCAGTCATCATCCACGACATGAGCGCATATCGAGGAAATCGATCACCAGAGCTGGGACCGGGGGCGTTATTTTACACAGGGCCGTCGAATCCGTAAAATAGTCGACCTGTTGCCGGTTCGATCATCGACCGGATCGATCAATCAAGCCGCGGAACCGAGCTGGATGACCCTCTCACATCCCTGCCTTCCCCGGCGCGTGGCCGGCGCCTAAGCTGGCAAAAATCACCTTGGGGAGATCCACCATGCAATCGCGTGAAATCCGTCTTGCGTCGCGGCCCGTCGGCACGCCGGCCGCCGCCAATTTCGAAGTCGCCAGCGTCGAACTGCCGGCGCCCGGGCCCGGCCAGATCCTGGTGCGCAACAGCTGGATGTCGGTCGATCCCTATATGCGCGGCCGCATGTATGATCGCGAATCTTATGTGCCGCCCTTCGCCATCGGCGAGGCGCTGCAGGGCGGCGCGCTCGGCGAAGTCGTCGAATCGAACGCCGATGGCTTTGCCAAGGGCGACCTCGTCTCCTCGATGTTCGGCTGGCGCGAAGGCTTTGTCGCTTCGGCCGCCACGGTCGAAAAGCTGCCGCGCGTCGCCAATGTTCCCGATCAGGCCTATCTCGGCGTGCTCGGCATGCCGGGGCTGACCGGCTGGGCCGGGCTGCTGGAGATCGGCAAGCCGCAAGCCGGGCAGACGGTGTTCGTTTCGGGCGGCGCCGGGGCGGTCGGCTCGGTGGTGGCGCAGGTCGCCAAGCTGAAGGGCTGCACCGTCGTGGCGACGGCGGGAAGCGACGCCAAATGCGACTGGCTGCGCAGCCGCGGCGTCGATCACGCCATCAACTACAAGACCTGCGGCAGCCTGCTGGAAGCGGTGCGCGCCGCGGCGCCCAAGGGCATCGATGTCTATTTCGACAATGTCGGCGGCGAGCATCTGGAAGTTGCCATCGAGGTCGCCCGGCCGTTCGCCCGGCTGGTCGAATGCGGCATGATCTCCGGCTACAACGCCATGGAAGCCATGCCGGGGCCGCGCAACATCATCCAGGTCGTCGGCAAGTCGCTGATGATGCGCGGTTTCATCGTCATGGAATTCGCCCCGCTGCGGCCGCAGTTCCTCGCCGAAATGACCGGCTGGATCGCCGAAGGCAAGCTCGCCTGGGAAGAGACCGTGCTCGACGGTGTCGACAAGGCGCCGGACGCTTTCATCGGGCTGTTCAGCGGCGGCAACACCGGCAAGATGCTGGTCAGGCTGTAGGGAGATTCGCCTCGGGCGGCTGGGGTTCACGGCCCCAGCCGCCGGAGCTCCCCATCTATCCAGCGACGAACGGCAGCCCCAGCGCTTCCGCCACCGCGGCGTGGCGGATCGCACCGCGCGCCACGTTCAGGCCGCGGGCAAGGTGCGGATCGGCGGCCATCGCCGCGTCGACGCCGCCGGCCAGTTTCAGCACGAAGGGCAGGGTGGCGTTGTTGAGCGCGAAGGTCGAGGTGCGGGCGACGGCGCCCGGCATGTTGGCGACGCAATAATGGATGATGCCGTCGACGACATAAACGGGATCGGCATGGGTGGTGGCGTGGCTGGTTTCGAAACAGCCGCCCTGATCGATGGCGATATCGACGAGCACCGAGCCGCGCTTCATCAGCTTGAGCATGTCGCGGGTGACGAGCTTGGGGGCGGCGGCGCCGGGGATCAGCACCGCGCCGATGACGACATGGGCGCTTTCCAGCGCCGAGGCGATGGCGGCGCGGGACGAGAACACCGTCTTCACCCGGCCCTGAAACATCTCGTCGATTTCGGCGAGGCGCGCCGTCGAGATGTCGTAGACGGTGACATCGGCGCGCAGGCCGACGGCCATTTCGGCGGCGTTGACGCCCGAGACGCCGCCGCCCAGGATGGCGACCTTGCCCGGCGCGACGCCCGGCACGCCGCCCAGCAGGATGCCGCGGCCGCCCTGTTCCTTTTCGAGATAATGCGCCCCGACCTGGACGCTCATCCGCCCGGCGACTTCCGACATCGGCCGCAGCAACGGCAACCCGCCGCGCGCATCGGTGACGGTTTCATAGGCGATGCAGGTGGCGCCCGAGGCCATCAGCGCCTCGGCCTGTGGCTTGTCAGCGGCGAGGTGGAGGTAGGTGAACAGCGTCTGCCCCGGCCGCAGCCAGGCGCATTCATGCAGCTGCGGTTCCTTGACCTTGACGATCATTTCGGCGGCGGCGAACACGGTCTGCGGATCGGCGGCGATATCGGCGCCGGCGGCGACATAATCGGCATCGGTGAAATCGATGCCGGACCCGGCGCCGGTTTCGACCGTGACGCGATGGCCGCGCGCCACCAGTTCGGCTACCGACAGCGGCGTCAGGCCGACGCGATATTCATGGACCTTGATTTCCTTGGGGACGCCGATGTGCATGCGCGACTCCTGCTCCAGACAGGCGACTGACATAGCGGAATAATGTTGCTGAAAACAGACGCGATGTTGCGTCGCCGTGCAATGCGACCGCGCCGCCGCTGGTCGTGCCGGAACCGCGACCTTCATGGTGCATTGCGGCAACGGGGGGCCTGTGCTACCCGCCGCCGCGTTTCCTCCGGGATCAGAAAAACAGATGTCGAGCGATACCGCGACGACTGCCAACGGCCCAGCCGCCCAGCCGCCTCATTCCCAGCCGCCAGCCCAACCCGCCCATCCGCACAAGGAGGGGTTTGCCAAGCTCACCGTCGGCGCCATCGGCGTGGTGTTCGGCGATATCGGCACCAGCCCGCTCTATGCGCTGAAGGAGGTCTTCGTCGGCCATCACCCGCTGACCGTCGATCAGCTGCACATCTTCGGCGTGCTCAGCCTGGTGTTCTGGACGATGATGATCATCGTCACGCTGAAATATGTGTTCATCGTGATGCGCGCCGATAACCGCGGCGAGGGCGGATCGATGGCGCTTTATGCGCTGATCTCGCGGCTGTCGCCGGGTATCGGCCGCTCGCGCTGGCTGGCGGCGCTGGGCGTGCTGGCGACGGCGCTGTTCTTCGGCGATTGCATCATCACCCCGGCGATTTCGGTGCTTTCGGCGGTGGAGGGGCTTACCATCGTCAGCCCCGATCTGGCGCCGCTGGTGCTGCCGCTGGCGCTCGGCATCATCGTCGGGCTGTTCCTCATCCAGTCGCGCGGCACGGCGCTGGTCGGTGCCTTTTTCGGGCCGGTGATGCTGCTCTATTTCGCCGTGCTCGCCGTGCTCGGCATCTACAATATCGCCGGCGCGCCCGGGATCTTCCAGGCGCTGAACCCCTGGTGGGCGGTGCAGTTCTTCCTGGCCGATGGCGGGCTGGCGTTCCTGGCATTGGGCTCGGTGGTGCTCGCCGTCACCGGCGCCGAGGCGCTCTATGCCGACATGGGGCATTTCGGCCGCAAGCCGATCACCTTTTCATGGCTCTGGGTCGTGCTGCCGGCGCTGATGCTGAACTATCTGGGCCAGGGCGCGGTGCTGCTCGGCACGCCGGGGGCCGCCGAAAATCCCTTCTATCTGTCGGCGCCGGATTGGGCGCGGCTGCCGCTGGTGCTGCTCGCCACCGCCGCGACGATCATCGCCAGCCAGGCGGTGATCTCGGGCGCCTTCTCGGTCACGCAGCAGGCCATCCAGCTCGGCTTCCTGCCCCGCATGCGCATTGTCCACACCTCGGCCGCGGCGTTCGGGCAGATCTACATCCCGGCGATCAACTATGCGCTGCTGGTGCTGGTGCTGCTGCTGACGGTCAGCTTCCAGACCTCGACCAACCTCGCCGCCGCCTATGGCATCGCCGTCACCGGCACGATGTTCATCTCGACGATGATGATCGCTCTGCTGGTCATCAACATCTGGAAATGGCCGCGCTGGTGGGCGATGCCGCTGCTGGCGCTGTTGATGATCGTCGATACGGCCTATTTTGCCTCGAACATCACCAAGATCCCCGATGGCGGCTGGTTCCCGCTGGTCATCGGCCTTATCGCCTTCACCCTGCTCACCACCTGGTCGAAGGGCCGGATGCTGATGGTCGAGCGGATGCGCGAAAGCGCCATGCCGATGGAAGTGTTCATCAAGTCCGCCGCCGCCGCCGCAACCCGCGTGCCCGGCACCGCGGTGTTCATGACGACCTCGCCCACCGGCGTGCCGCAGGCGCTGCTGCACAACCTCAAGCACAACAAGGTGCTGCACGAGCGCATCATGATCCTGACGGTGATGATCGACGAAGTCCCCTATGTCTCGGACGAGGACCGGATCATGGTCAAGCAGCTCGGATCGGACTTCTACCGCCTGATCGTCCGCTATGGCTTCATGCAGGAAATCAACATCCCGGCAGTGCTGAAGAAGGTCGAGAATTGCGGCCCCAAGCTCAAGATGATGGACACCAGCTTCTTCCTGTCGCGCCAGACCCTGCTGGCCAGCGATCGCCCCGGCATGGCGCTGTGGCGCGAACATCTGTTCAGCTGGATGATGCGCAACGCCGAAAGCGCGATGGACTTCTTCAAGCTGCCGACGAACCGCGTGGTGGAACTGGGGTCGCAGGTCGAGATCTGAGTGGGCCTCCGGCGGCTGGGGCTGTCGGCCCCAGACCCCATTTTGTTGGCTGGTGCTCGATTGACTCGGCTTGTGGCGACAAACGAGATCGTGAACTTATAAGTTTGCGAATGACCGTTAACGCCCCGAAAGCTAACATTTTCAGATCGCGGGAATCGCTATCGTCTCGTCGCTGTTGGCGTTCCGCATCTTCCATGGCATCAGCAGGCTCATGAGCCGCACTCTCTGTTCAGCGCCTTGGGAGGGCCATTTCAATGTCGATCCGTCGAGCGCAATTTGTAGCAATATTACTTGCAGCTCACGCAGGCGCTGTCGCTGCGACCACCCCATTCTCTAAAGCAGTCAATGATGCTGCTTTTGAGATTTGCCCCGCATTCCTGACTGGTGAGATGTCAGTGAATGACGCCGGTGTCCTTAAGAAAATTGGCTTTGAACTTCTACCCGCTGAAGCCGGCAAGGATATCCATCCTAGGTTCGGCAAGCTTCAGATGATAAGTAAGAAGGTTTCTGATAGAGATCTGGTAATCACTTCTGCAGAACTTCCTTTTTGCCAAGTTCAGTGGGAGGGTGCGGACGGTCCTGAAATCTTGGCAGCCCTCAAAGGCGATTTAATCACAAGCCAAGGTTATGCTGAGGACACGAGTAATCGTGGCATCAGAGGTGGCGCGTCCTACGAAACCTTCAAGAAAGTACTGGAGCCAGGCGCAGTAGCGTATTTTCAGCTTGTTTCCGCGCCTCAGTCGAGCGGAGTACCAAAGTTGTTTGCTCAGATCAGCGTGTTGGAGAAGTAATTTTTCACTCCGAAACAATGCCTATTTTTGAGTGCTGCTTAGGGTTTTTTCTGCCGCCGCTGATCGGGTTGGTTGCTAGTCCGCCTCGCGATCACGTCGCCCGTCACACCCAGTTCTTGCCGTTCGTGGCCGAACTGCCTTTGCATGCTAGGCGACTTAGGGGGCAGCTTCGAAAAGGTGGGCCAGCTGCGCCGAGGCATCCTAAGCTCTCGGCTTACTGCCATGCCCCTTCCATGTGAAAGCAGCGACTCTCCACACTACCCGATAGGCCTGTATCGAGCCGAGGATGGTCTCTTGAGCATCCGATGAAGCGGCGGAATTATCATCAAATCCCGGCTGCCATTAGCAACACGGGCAGATGCCTCGAGGAACGTCGCCCGCCTCATCGTAAGCGTCGCCTCTCCACCAATTCAAGCCATTCCCGCTTTATGGGTCTGCAAACAAAATGGGGTCTGGGGCCCAAGGCCCCAGCCGCCGGAGGCATCCCGCCTACCCCCGGATATGCAACACGCAGATCAGCGTGAACAGCCGCCGTGCCGTGTCGAAATCGACGATCACCTTGGGTTCGAGGCGTTCTTTCAGCGCTTCGGCGGCGTCGTTGTGGATCGCCCGCCGGGCCATGTCGATGGTTTCGATCTGTTGCGGGGTCGAGGCGCGGATGGCCTGGTAATAGCTGTCGCAGATGGCGAAATAGTCGCGCACCGTGCGGCGGAAGGGCGCCAGCGGCAGGATGAAGCTTTCCAGCGGTGCATCGTCGGCGGCGTTGATGGCGATGGTCAGCCGGCCTTCCTCGACGCCGAGCAGCACCTTGTAGGGGCCATGGTTGCCATGATCGCCGGCGCCGACCGGCTGGAAGACATTGCCCTCCAGCAGGTCGAAGATGGCGACGCGGCGTTCCTGCTCGATATCGGCGTTGCGCCAGAGGATGGTGCGCTCGTCGAGCTTGATGTCGACGATGCGATAATCGGCGGTCATGGCGCTGGCACGCCAGGCGGCGCGGCGCCGGGGAAAGCGTTGACGAGTCGGCCGAGCGCCGCGCGCACCGCGCCGAGCTGCCCGTCCTGCGTCTTGCCGAGCCGCACCACCACCAGCCGCTTCGACGGCACGATGACGACATATTGGCCGAGATGGCCGATGGCGGCATAGGCATCGGCCGGGCCCTGATCGGGGAACAGCGCCGGGTTGCGCGCCGCCGGCCGCGCCCGGTTGAGCCAGAAATGCCCGCCATAGCCGGGGTCGGTCGGCGCCGGGGTGCGGACGAAGCGCACCCAGGACGGGCTGACCACCTGGACGCCGGCAACCACGCCATCATCGAGATAGAGCTGGCCGAAATTGGCCCAGTCGCGGGCCGAGGCATGGCAGAAGGAGCCGCCGAGCAGCACGCCCTGCGGATCATATTCGCAGAGCAGCGACGGCATGCCGGCCGGGCCGGCAAGCCGGGTGTTGATGAAGTTGCGCATCGCGGCGCGGCGCGCGGCGGGCGTCGCCGCCGCCGGCGCGATGGTACGGCCGACGATATCGGCGAGGATGTGCGTCGTCAGCGTCGAATATTGGAACTTGGTGCCCGGCGGCCGGTCCAGCGGCGCGTCGGTGGCATGGGCGATGATGTCGCCGCTCTTGTCGGCGAACAGCGCGCGGTTGGTGTCGGCGGTCTCGACCGGCGTTTCCTCGACATGGCGCAGGCCCGACGACATGTGCAGCAGCTGGCGCAGCGTGATGCGGGCGCGCGGATCGCCCGGTGCATCGCGCCAGTGCGGCACCGGCGCTGGCGTATCGAGCTCCAGCCGGCCGTCCGCAACCAGCTCGCCGACCAATGTCGAGGTGATCGACTTGGCCATCGACCAGGAGATGAAGCGATTGCCGGGGCCATAGCCGGGCGCATAGCGTTCATAGACGCGCTGGCCATCGAGCATAACGATGACGGCGCGGGTCTCGGCGACCGCCGGATCGACGAAGAAGCTTTCGGCGGCAGCGCGCGCCGCTGGCGGCAGCGCGGCTGGCGGCGCTGCGGGGGCGGCTGCGGGCAGCGCCGCCGCAGCCGACAGGGGCCCCGCCGCGACGGCGAGCAGCAGAAACAGGCTTGATCGCAGGCGGCGCATCGCTTCTCGTATCCCCGTGCAGCGTACAACGTTAGAAGGGCGGCGGTGATGAACGCAAGCGAAGCCATCAAGGACCGTCCGGGCGGCGGCGCCCCGCCCGCCGCCGGGCGCTGGCGGCGCTGGCTGTGGCTGCCGGTGATCCTGCTGGCGATCGCCATCGCCGTCTGGGCCGGGCTGAAGTTCACCACGCCCGGCAAACGCGCCGAACTCGGCGCCGGCTATGCCGCGCATGTCATTTGTTCGTGCCGCTATGTCGGCAACCGCGACATGGCCTCGTGCCGGACGGACATGGAGCCGGGGACGGAAATCGTCACCGTCACCGACGACCCCGAACGCCGCGCCGTCACCGCCAGCGTGCCTTTGCTGTCGAGCCGCACGGCGACCTACGATCCGGAATATGGCTGCGCGCTCGACAAGCCGTGATTGCAGATAAGTCGGGCCTCCGGCGGCTGGGGCCGTAGGCCCCAGACCCCATCTTGATTCATGGCTCCGTCACAACCGGTTGACGCCGAGCGGTGACCAACAAAATGGGGTCTGGGGCCTAAGGCCCCAGCCGCCGGAGGCGCATTTATTCTTTTGAAAGAACCACTTCCCCCTACAACCAGCCGCGCCAGCGGAAGAACAGATAGGGCAGGATCGCTGACAGCAGCATCAGCAGCAGCGCCCAGGGATAGCCGAGCTGCCAGTGGAGTTCGGGCAGTGCGTCGAAGTTCATGCCATAGATGCCGGCGACGAGTGTT
>JAIXZK010000223.1 GCA_027489695.1 Sphingomonadales bacterium | reverse complement strand
GCCTGCGCGCCAACACCGGCTGGTCGATCGAACTCGCCGCCCGCCACGCCGTGCCGGAATGGGGCGGCCAGACGGTGCCGTTCAAGCTGGAGGAGGATGGTTTCTTCGACGGCACGCGCTTGCGCTACATCGATGGCCGGCAGACGCGCTTCCACCTGCTACCCCGCCGCGCCGAGAGCCAGGGCGATTGCGACCGGCGCTGATCGGCGGCCTGTCGCTGGCGGGAAACGAGCCTTGCCGGTGCTGCCCCCAGCGCAGGCCTAGTCGAAATCCACGCCGTGCCGCCTGAGCAGCGGGGTCTGGGCAACGGCAAAGGCCATGGTGGCCAGCGTCACCCCCCAGACCTTGAAATCGACCCATTGGTCGGTGGTCAGCATCCGACGCGCCACTTCATTGGCCAGCATCAGCCCGACGAAGAACAGCGCCCAGTTGCGCTGCAGCTTGACCCAGCCGGCATCGTCGAGCGCCGGCAGCACCTCGCCGAGCACCAGCTTGAGATAGCGGCGGCCGGTGGCGAGGCCGAAGCCGAGGATGGCCGCGAAGGTCGCGTAGATGAGCGTCGGCTTCAGCTTGATGAAGGTCTCGTCGCGCAGCCACAGGGTCAGCCCGCCGAACACCAGCACGATCAACCCAGTGAAGATCAGCATCGGCGGGATGTGCCGCGTCTTCACCCAGGAGACCAGCATCGCCACCGCCGTCGCCGCCATGAAGGCGCCGGTTGCAACGAAGACATTGCCGAACTTGTTGGCGACGAAGAAGATCAGCAGCGGCCCGAAATCGAGCGCCAGCTTCAGCCCGGTGGGCAGGCGCTGCGGAGGGATGGCGGCCGTCATTCCCGTCGATGTAGTGGTTTTGCGCGCCCGCGCAAATGGCAGGCTTGTGACAGCGGCCGGCGGGTTCGGCGCGGCCGCGAGTTTCGCTTCCCATGGCAGGGCTTTCGACTCTAAGCCTCGCGCTGTGCCGGAACCGCTTGTCGCCACTGAAATCGCCTGCCGTCGCGGCGGCAGGCTGCTGTTCGAGGCGCTGTCCTTCCGCCTCGAGCCGGGCGGCGCGCTCTGCCTCGAAGGCCCCAATGGCAGTGGCAAGTCGAGCCTGTTGCGCCTGCTCGCCGGGCTGCTCGAGCCCGCCGGCGGCACGATCGCCGGTGGCGGGGTGCGAACCTATCTCGGCCATGACGTGGCGTTGAAGCCGGGGCTGACGCTCGCTGCCGATCTCGGTTTCTGGGCCGGGCTCGATCGCGGCCGCGCGCGGCTGCCGGCGGCGATGGCGGCGATGAATGTCGCGGCGCTTGCCGATATCCCCTGCCGGCACCTCTCGTCGGGCCAGCGCCGCCGGGCCGGCCTCGCCCGGGTGCTCGCCGCCGGCGCCGATTGCTGGCTGCTCGACGAACCCACCCAGGGCCTCGATACGGCGTCGATGGCGCTGCTGGCGACGGCGATGGCGGCGCACCGCGCGGCCGGCGGCATGATCGTCACCGCGGTGCATGGCGACATCGGGCTCGCCGATCCGCAACATCTGCGGCTCGGCTGATGTTCTGGCAGCTCGTCCGGCGCGATCTTGCGCTCATCGCCCGCTCGCCGGCGCTGTGGCTGCCGGTGATCTTCTTCGTGCTGGTCGCTGCCATCTTCCCCTTCGCGGTGGGGCCGGACGCGCGACTGCTCGCCCGCATCGCGCCGGGCATCCTGTGGGTGGCGGCACTGCTGGCGGCGCTGCTGCCCATCGATGTCCTCGTCGCGCCCGATGCCGCCGATGGCACGCTCGACCAGCTGGCATCGCGTGGGCTGGCCATGGAGCTGGTCGCCGCGGCGCGCATCCTGGCGCATTGGCTCGGCTTCACCGTGCCGCTGTTGCTGGCGCTGCCGGTCGCCGGCGTGCTCGTCGGCATCGATGCCGCGGCCGGCTGGCGACTGGCGCTCGCCCTGCTGCTCGGCACGCCGGCGCTCGCCGCGCTCGGCGTCGTCGCGGCGGCACTGACCGCCACCTTGCGCGGCGGCGGCGCGCTGGCCGGGCTGATCGTGCTGCCGCTGGCGCTGCCGGTGCTGATCTTCGGCGTCGGCGCCGATGCGCCAGGCGCGCTGCGGCTGCTGGCAGCGGCGAGCCTGGTGCTGGTGGCGCTGGCGCCGTTCGCCGCCGGCGCCGCGCTGCGGCAGGAGTGACGGATCGATTTCGTCACTCACCCGGCGGTGTGCCACCACGCTATTTTACACATTTCGAGGGCTTTCGTAAAATAGACTGCTTTTCTGGGCAGTCAGTAATCGATTCCTGCGATTTCAAAGAGCGGTTGAAAGCTGACTGTATCAGGAAATCGGCGTGTAGGAAAATTCCTGCCATCGGGAAGAGAAAAGGGGGCCTCCGGCGGCTGGGGCCGTGGGCCCCAGACCCCATTTCGATTTTATCCACTATCACGAGCCGTTCAGGTCAAGCGGCGACCAACAAGATGGGGTCTGGGGCCTAAGGCCCCAGCCGCCGGAGCCCCCCCTTCTTCTACAACCGCACCCGGATCGACGCCGCATGCGCCGCCAACCCTTCCGCATCGGCGATCGCGGCGCCGGCGGGG
>JAIXZK010000400.1 GCA_027489695.1 Sphingomonadales bacterium | reverse complement strand
GATATAGGCCTCGCGCGCCGCGACCAGCTGGTTTTCGGCGAGCACCAGGTTCGACTGGGCATTGGCGAGCCGGGCTTCGGACTGGGCGACGTCGGTGCGCGTCAGGTCGCCGACCTCGAAACGGTCGCGCGACGCCTGCAGCTCGCGTTCCAGCACGCTGACCTGGTTGCCATTCAGCTCGACGACACGCGTGAAGCGCAGCACATCGGCATAGGCGGTGACGACGTTGAGGACGATCTGGTTTTCCTGGGCGCGCAGCCGGGCGCGGGCGGCATAGATGCGCGCTTCCGCCGCCGAACGCGCCACCGGCACGCGGCCGCCGCGATACAGCGACTGGTTGAGCTGGATGCCGACCGTATAGGTGCGGCCGTTGTCGGTGAAACTGTTGAGACCCGCCTGGCTGACCGAACCCTGGATGCCGACCGACGGCCGGCCGGCGGAGCGCGCCTGCGAAATGCCTTCGTCGCTCTGCCGCACGGCAGCGCGCTGCGCCAGCAGATCGGGATTGCTGGCATAGGCGGCGGCGAGCGCATCCTGCAGCGTATCGGCCCGGGCGGCGCCGGCGGCGAGCGCCGCTGCCGGCAGCAGGACGGCAAGCAGCAGGCTGGTCTTCGGCAAGCCGGGGCGTCGCATCATGGGGCGCATCATCATCTCATCAACTCTGAAAGGCGAATTCGCGGGGGCGGGCGAAACCGGGCAATGGCCGGGCGGCCACTTCCAGAAATGGCAGGCTGCCGATAGTCCAGAATTCGCCGTCGCGCACCAGCGGCCCGGCCATGGCGCGGCCGACACCGGCGTCGCGGACGACCGCCGCAACCCGGCCAGCGGGCGCCAGCTGCACCGCGATCGCATCGGGCACGACTTCGATGGCGCCTTCGAACAGGATCAGGTCATAGGGCGCACCGGCGGCCCAGCCGGCATCGAGCGGGCCCTGGTGGACGGGCTGGCCCGCGGCAGCGGCGATCGCCAGCAGATCGACATCGTCCTCCACGGCATCGACGCGGGCGCCGGCATGAGCAATGACCGCGGCCGAATAGCCGCCGGCGGCGCCGACAACCAGGACGCGGTCCTGCCGCGTCAGCTGGGCAGTCTGCAGCAGCAAGGCCAGCACCATCGGCTCCAGCAGCCAGCGGCGCGGCGCCACGGCGAGTTCGGCATCGGAATAGGCCAGCGGCGCCAGCACCGCGGGCAGATGCTGCTCGCGCGGTACCGTCGCCATCGCGGCGAGCACGGCTTCGTGGATGACGCCGACGGTCTTCAGCTGGCTGTCGACCATGGTCTGCCGACCGCGGCGCAGCGCGGCCTCGGCGATTGTCGGCGGAAGGGGCGCGTCAGCAACGGTCACCGGAACTCTTTCTGATCGGTGTCTGATAACAATAACACAGCTGAGCCGCAATCAATTTCTGCAAGGGGCCCGGCGATGTGCCTCTAACGGCGAAGGTTGCCCTCGCCAAGCGCGATTGCTAGGGAACCCGTCCCACGCGCGGCCCGATGGCGGAGTGGTGACGCAGCGGACTGCAAATCCGTGCACGCCGGTTCGATTCCGGCTCGGGCCTCCACTTGCGCGCCGCAAGCTGCGCGATCCTTACCGATGCGCAACAATCGACTTGTCGAGACAGGGACAGATTGGGCATGAAACGGCACCCGGTCGGCATGCCGTCGTTCCGGCGAATCTGCTGATCGGGGGTTTGATCCGTGCTGTCCAAATATGTCGCCATTGCCGCCCTGGCCTCGCTCGGCCTGTCGCAGGCTTCGACCGCCAGCGCCGCGCTGGTCGTCGACCAGGCGCAGGAGACCTTCGCCGTCGGCCAGATCTTCTCCTACGGTCCGGGCTTTTCCAATCTTCCGCTCGGCCAGTCGTTCACCGCCGGCGTGTCGGGCCGCCTCGGCGCCTTCGATATGGCTGCCAACCGCTTCATCGACCAGCAGGCGGGCGTGCCCACCAGCCTGACGGTGGAAATCCGCGCCGGCGAGGGGCTGACCGGTACGCTGCTCGGGTCCACCACCCAGAGCCTCGGCTGCAATCCCGACGCCAGGTTCATCGCTACCGGCGCCTGCGGCGCGCGCTTCGCGCTGACCTCGCTTGGCATCAATGTCGTTGCCGGACAGCAGTACACCCTGCTGCTTACCGGGTCCGGCAACGTCAGCGGCACCGTGTTCGAATATGGCTGGCTCGCCACCGCCACAGGGTTCGGCCCGCCCGCCGACCCCTATGCCGGCGGCCGGGCTTTCTCCGCCCTGTTCCCGACCTCGGCGCAGACCGACATGATGTTCCGCACCCTGATCGACACGGCGGCGGGCGGTGTTCCCGAACCGTCGAGCTGGGCGCTGCTGATCGCCGGCTTCGGCCTCACCGGCGCGGCGATGCGCCGCCGCCGCCGGGCCGCGGCCTGAAATCGCCGCCGCCGCCGCCCGGTGCGGGCGGCGGCACCGAAAGGTCGCGCCCTGTCGAGATTGCGGCCCTGGCATAACAAATTGCTTGCCGAGCGGTTACGATCGCGGGAGTAAGCGGAGTCACTCACTGACGTCAGAAAACTGGCGCGTGGGTGTCATGATCCTGCGCACCCGGGCGAAGCCATGTCCGATGCACGGGGTGCAATCGAACAATTCGGGGGAAATGATTTGCATACCAAGCTTTTGCTGGCCGCCTCGCTTGCTGCGACGGCTATCCTGTCGTCGACGCCGGCCGCTGCCGCGCTGGTCATCGACCAGGCGCAGGACACCTTCGCCCAGGGCAATATCTTCTCTTATGGCCCGGGCTTCTCGAATCTTCCCCTCGGCCAGTCGATCACCGCCGGCATGTCGGGCCGCCTCGGCGCCTTCGACATCGCCGCCAATCGCTTCGTCGACCTTTACACGGGAACGGCCGCGACCCTGACCCTGGAAATCCGCGCCGGTAACGGGCTGAACGGCACGCTGCTCGGCTCGACCACCCAGACACTGGGCTGCAATGCCGCTGCCGATTTCTCCAGCCTCGCCGGCACCCCCTGCGGCGTGCGTTTCGCGCTGACGTCGCTCGGCATCGATGTCGTCGCCGGTCAGCAATATTCGCTGCTGCTCACCGGGACCGGCGCCGTCACCGGCACCGTCTTCGAATATGGCTGGCTCAGCACCAGCACCGGCTTCGGCCCGCCCGCCAATCCCTATGCCGGCGGCCAGAAATATGCGGCGCTTTTCCCGCAAGCCGGGCTGGAGGACATGACCTTCCGCACCCTGATCGACACGGCGGCCGGCGGCGTTCCGGAACCGTCGAGCTGGGCGCTGCTGATCGCCGGCTTCGGCCTGACCGGTGCGGCGATGCGCCGCCGCCGCCACCTCGCTGCGGCCTGATGCTGATTTCCGGCCGGCGCCGCGCGCGCCGGCCGGACGTTCAGGGGTGCTCTCGGATGTGCGCCTCGATCTCGTCGAAAAAGCGTTCGAGATTGTGCAGCACATTGACCTTGAACTCGTAATTCACTTCGGGTGACGAGCTTTCGATGATCGGCGAGCTGTCGACCTTCTCGGCATAGGCCGCCGCGACGCCGCGGACATAGGCCGGATCGAGCTTGATCTCCTGCATCTTGTCCAGAATCCGCAGCTGCACGATCATCATCTGGCGCACCAGCATCTCGAGCGCGGTAATCCGCGCCACCGCCGCGACAGCATCAAGCTCGACAGTCGAATCCTCATCCATGGCGCGAGTCTATCGCAAGGCCACAGATGGAAGGAAGGGCCTCCGGAGGCTCACTTTCCTGATCCCTAAACCACGCCCCGCGCGTGCAAATCCGCCAGCGCCGCTGAATCGAGCCCGAGCAGCGCGCCATAGACGTCGGCATTGTCCTGGCCGACCGTTGCCGGCGCGGCGCGGCGCACGCTGCCCGGCGTGGCGGAGAGTTTCGGGAAGACATTCTGCATCTTGACGGCGCCCCAGCGCGGGTGCGGTACGTCGATGATCGCCTCGCGCGCCGCGAAATGCGGGTCGTCGAGCATGTCCTGCGGGCGGTACAAGCGGCCGGCGGGGACGCCGTGTTCGATCATCGCCGCTTCGAGTTCGGCGATGGTCAGGGTGCGGGTCCAGTCGGCGATGAGATTGTCGAGTTCGACCTGGTTGCGGCCGCGGCTGACGTGATCGACGTAGCGCGGGTCGTGCGCCAGTTCCGGCCGGCCCATGGCGGCGCAGAGGCGGCCGAACACCGTGTCCTGGTTGGCGCCGATCAGATATTCGCCATCGCTGCACGGATAGACGTTCGACGGCGCGATGCCGGGCAGCACCGAGCCCGAGCGTTCGCGGACATAGCCCGAGGCGACATATTCCGGCACCAGCGATTCCATCACCTGGAAGACCGCTTCGTAGAGCGCCGAATCGACGATTTGGCCCTTGCCGGTCAGGTGGCGGTGGTTGAGCGCGGCGAGCGCCCCCATGCAGCCATAGGTGGCGGCGAGGCTGTCGCCGATCGAGACGCCCATGCGGCTGGCCGGGCGGTCGGGATCGCCGACGATGGCACGCCAGCCGCCCATCGCCTCGCCGATGCCGCCGAAACCGGCGCGCGACGCATAGGGGCCGGTCTGGCCATAGCCGGAGACACGGACGATGATCAGCCCGGGGTTCTCGGCGTGGAGGACCTCGGGTCCCATGCCCCATTTCTCGAGCGTGCCGGGGCGGAAATTCTCGATGAGAATATCGGCCTTGGCGATCAGGCTGCGGGCCAGCGCCTGGCCTTCGGGCACGCGGAGGTTGGCTGAAACCGCCTTCTTGTTGCGGGCGACGACTTCCCACCACAACGGATAATCGCCGCGGCCCCAGACGCGCATCGGGTCACCGGCGCCGGGCGGTTCGATCTTGATGACCTCGGCGCCCATGTCACCGAGCAATTGCCCGCAGAACGGCCCGGCGATGAGCTGGCCCATTTCGACGACGGTGATTCCGGCCAAGGGGCCGGTGTTGGCGGCGAGGGTCATTCGGCGGCAACCGCGAGATCTGGCGCAACGCCATGCCACACCGGCGGTCGCGGCGCCGGCAGGCCGGTTTCGGCTTCGCAGGCCGCGCGCAGCGTCTCGATCTCG
>JAIXZK010000277.1 GCA_027489695.1 Sphingomonadales bacterium | reverse complement strand
TCGCCGAGCTTCGCCGCCAGCTGCGGCTCCGCCACCACCAGCGCCAGCCCGGCCGCCAGCGCCGCCAGCCCGAGCATCGCCAGCACCAGCACCCGGTCGCCGCCGATGGCACCGGCGCCGAACAACAGCCGCAGGCCGAGCAGGCCGCCATAAGCTGCAAAGCCGACATAGGCGGTGCTGCTGCTCGACAGGATCAGCGTCAGCACCAGCAGCAGCGCCGCCGGCCCCGTCCAGCGCGGCTCGACCCGGCGCAGCCAGAGTTCGACGAGGAAGATCGTCCAGACGAGGCCATAGGCGGCGAACACGGCAGCTTCGGGGAAAATCCCGGACATGCGCTCGACGCCGGCCAGCGTATGGCTGAGCTGGGCATAGAAGCCGTTGCGGAAAAAGGCGAAGAACGGCCGCAGCGGCCCGGCCAGAAAGACGCTGAGCAGGCCCAGCACGGCATGGACGCAGCCGATCACCGCGGCGGCGCGTGCCACCGCCCGCCAGGCATCGGCGCGGCCCATCGCCATGGTGCCGGCAACCGCCGCCAGCAGCGTGCCGACGAGATAGACGGCGACGGTGATGTTCTGGTTGGAAAAGGCCAGCGGCACCGCATAGGTCAGGCCATGGCCGGGGATCGGGCGCAGCGGCGTCAGGTCGATGGCGCCGGCGAAGATGCGCGGCAGGATCAGCGCCGCCAGCGCGCCATAAAGCGCGAACAGCGCCAGCCAGCGATTGGCGTCGAGCGCCGGCCACAGGCCATGGTGCGGTTCTCGTCCCGGCGCCAGGCAGCGCAGGATCAGGAACAGCAGCGCGGTGTGCGCCGGGGGTACCGAGCTGTTGCCGAGCGCGGTCAGGATGACGGTCGCCGATCCGCCCATCAGCGACGCCGCCATGACGAAGACCAGCATCGCCACCAGCGATCCGCGCCACAGCAGCAGCGCGCCCAGCAGCGGGATCAGCACGCCGAAGATGGTGACCGTCATGAACGCCCCCTAGGGAGCAAGCATCAGCATGACGGCGGGTCTACACCCTCGCGGCCGATCTGGAAACGCGTGGCGAAACTGTCGCCCTTGGGATCGAGCGCCGCGCCCAGGCTGAAATCGATGCGGTCGCCGGCGACGACCGTCACCGGCACGGCGCGCTGGACGCCATCGGCGCCACTGCCGGCGGCGGGGATCGTCAGGCTGGCGAGGTCGCGGCCATTATGGCGGATGGTCAACAGGCCGCCATCGCCGACGTCGGTGCGGCGGCGCAGGCAGGCGAGCGCGACGATGCGGCCACCGGCGGGCGCCGTCCAGCGCGTCGTCAGTTCCGTGCTGTTCTTGAACCCCGTCGCCACCATGCCGAGCTGGTTGATGGTCGCCGGGCGCAGGGTCGGGTGGCTGATGAAGCTGCCCCAGTTCCAGTCGACCGGCGCCAGCGTCAGCTCGGCGGCGCGGCCGCGGCGGGCGTGATAGCTCCACGGCGCCCGGCCATAGCCCCACAGGCTGTCGGCGAGGATGCCGGCGGGGCCGAACGTCAATGTCGTCGCGCCTTCGATGATCACCGGCGTCTCGCTGACCTCGGTCGGCAGCGGCACGCTACGGCCACGGGCATCGCGCGCCACGGCGGGCCCGGCATAGTGGATGGCGCGCGGCGCGCCCCAGACGATCTGGCGATCGCTGCCGAAGCGGAAATGGAACAGCGTGTGATCGTCACCCTGGCGCAGCGCCGGGCCGCGCGGCAGCACCTCGCTGCCCATATAGGCAAAGGCATCGCCGGCCGGCTTGCGCACGCCCGGCGCCGTGTAGAGCCCCATGGTCGGGAAGCTCGCCTGGTCGATCAGCGCATACCATTGCGCCTGTTCGACCCCGGCGGCGCTGAGCAACGTTACCATGCGGGCATAAAAGGCGGCGCTGTCCTCGTCCGCGGCGAAATCCTTGCCGAATTCGGTCACCCAGACCGGGACCGGCCGCCCGCGCGCCGCCAGCGCCGCCTGCATCCGGCCGATCTCCCAATCGACGTTGCTGGCGTCCTGGCGATAAGGGTGGACGACGACGCCATCGACAAAATCGAGCATGCCGGCATCGGCCAGTTCGATCATGAAGCCGGTCGCCACCGAATTGGCCGAGCCGCCGAGCACCGCGACCTG
The DNA here is from genome assembly GCA_027489695.1 of Sphingomonadales bacterium. Taxonomy (GTDB): domain Bacteria; phylum Pseudomonadota; class Alphaproteobacteria; order Sphingomonadales; family Sphingomonadaceae; genus Sandarakinorhabdus. The sequence goes on along the minus strand of JAIXZK010000277.1, from coordinate 19,723 downwards.
TGGCGCCGCCGCCTTTATCGCGGGATAGGCTTCGCGCAGGATGGCGACATAGCTTTCGGCCCGGGTGCGCGCGGCGAGACCGGTGATGTTCGAGCGAATGTTGACCTCGTTGCCGACCTCGATCCCGGCGAGGCAATCGGCATAGCGCCGCGCCACCACCGCCAGATAATTGGCAAAGGCCTTGCGGGCGAACAGCGTCCAGGCGGTGCGATTGCCGTCATAGAGCGGGTGGCGCATCATGGTGACCAGCACCACCTTGTGGCCGGCGGCACACAGCCGGTCGATGGCGCCCGAGGTCGTCTCGTTGAAGGTATAGACGCCGCGCTTGGCCTCGACGCTGCGCCAGCCCAGGCCCTCGCGCACGGTGCGGGCGCCGCTGGCGGTGAGCGTAGCGCGGGCACTTTCCGGCCAGCCTTGCGCGAAATGCACCGTGACCCCGACATCGAGTGGCGCCGGCGCCGCCCCCGTCAGCAGCGCCGCGCTCGCCGCGGCCAGCAGCCGCGCCATCATCCCGCCGCGCATCGCAGAGCCTCCAGGAAACCGGCATCGAAGCGCGCCGGCGAAAAGCGTGCCGCATTGGCGACAGCGACGGCCGGATCGAAATCGCCGCGCCGCGCCTCGAACGCCTGCACGGCGTCTATCAGCGATTCGGCGCTCTGATCGGCGAAGAACAGTCCGGTCGTGCCCGGCACGATCGAATCGGTAACGCCGCCACGGCCATAGGCAATGACGGGCCGGCCGCTGGCATTGGCTTCCACCGGCACGATGCCGAAATCCTCTTCCGCGGTGAAGATCAAGGCACGAGCCTTGGCATAGGCTTGTTGCAATCCCGCGAAATCGAGGCGCGACACGAAGCGGATGTTCGGCCCGGCGCGGCGGCGCAGCGCCTTTTCCATGCCGCCACTGCCGACCATGGTAAGCGGCAGCCCCAGCCGGGTGAAGGCATCGACGGCGAGATCGGGCCGCTTGTAGGGCACCATCTGGCCGACCCAGAGATAATCGTCCGAGACATCGGCGACGGGCGCAAAGGCATCGACCGCCACCGGCGGATGCACGATGGCGGCATCCCGGTGCCAGACACGGTGGATGCGCTGGCGGATGAAGCTCGAATTGGCAACGAAGCTGTCGACCCGCGCCGCCGAGGTCACGTCCCAATTGCGCAGGCCATGGAACAGCAGCGGCATCATCGCCCGCGCCACCGGCCCCGCCGCGTCGCGATAGACGTGATACTGGTCCCACAGATAGCGCATCGGCGAATGGCAATAGCAGAGGTGCAGCGCGTCGGGCGCCGCGATCACGCCCTTCGCCGGCCCAGATTCGCTGCTGATGACCAGATCATAGCCGCGCAGATCCAGGCCTTCGAGCGCCATCGGCATCAGCGGCAGATAGCTCTGGTAGAGCCGCGGCGCCGCCGGCAGTTTCTGGATGAACGTCGTCTTCACCGGCCGCGAGCGGATCAACGCCGAAACCGCTTCCGGCACATAGACATGGGTGAAAATGTCGGCCTCCGGGAACAGCCCGATCAGCCGTTCGAGCACGCGCTCGCCGCCGCGCATGCCGACCAGCCAGTAATGGATCAGCGCGACGCGCCGGAAGTGCCGCACGCGCTTGCCCCCGTCAGCCGTAATAGGCGCTGTATTTGCGGTAAAAGGCGGTCGCGTCATTGCCGCCCAGCCGCGCCTGGCGCTTCAGATCGACCATGGTCAGCGCCACGCCGACCGAGCGCACCGCCCCCCAGGGCAGCATCTTCAGCGCCGTCAGCACCACGTCCGCCCGGCTCGCCCGCCAGCGTGCCGCGACGATGACATGATCGGCGAGCGTCGCGATCTCGCGCGTCTCGGCAATCGCCAGCAGCGGGCCGCAATCGAGGATGATGACGTCGAAATCCTCCTTCAGCCGCGCCACCAGCCGCTGCAGCCGGCCGCGATCGAGCAGCCGCTCGCCATCGCCAAGCGGCCGGGTGAAGGCGAGGATGCTGGCGCCGCCGACCGGATCGACAAAGGCTGCGTCGGCCGGCGCCATGTCGCTATGGATGACATCGACCATGCCGGGCTGGCTGGCGGCAAGCCCGCAATCCTGCGCCACCCGGCTTTTGACCGCATCGCAATCGACGAGAATGGTGCGCTCGCCGCCAAGCGCCGCGACCCGCGCCAGCCCGGCGGCCAGTGTCGACTTGCCTTCGCCGGGCAGCGCCGAGGTGATGGCGACGACCTTCAGCCGCTCCGCCCCGCCGGCGCGCGCCGCCGCCAGCACCCCGCGCAGCGCCTCGGCATAGACGCCGCCCGGATGCTTGGCGATGGTGGCAGCCGCCGTCGGCTCGCCATGGTCGAGCGATTTCAAAAGCGGCACGCCGCCGAGATAGCGCACGCCCAGCTGCCGCTCGACATCGCTGCCGGCGGTCAGGCCGCGGTACTGGCTTTCGACGGCGATGGCGCTGGCGATGCCGAGCAACAGGCCGAAGACCCCGCCCAATGCCAGATTGAGCGGCATCGAAGGCGCCGACGGCCGCTTCGGCGGCGTCGCGGCGGTCAGCGGCCGCGCCCCGGCTTCCTCGGCGCCGGATTTCGCCACCACTTCCTTGTAGCGGTTGAGGTAGGAATCATAGAGCGCCTGGCTGGCCTCGGCGCGCCGGGTCAGGTCGTCGAGCCGGGTCAGTGCCTGGTTGTTGCCGCGCAGCGTCGTGCGCGCGCTGCCGAGGCTGCCTTCCAGCGAACCGAGTCGGCCTTGCGCCGCCGAAGCGCGCGCTTCCAGCGTCTTCAGCGATCGCGTCACCTCGGCATCGATCTGGCGGTCGATGTCCTCGAGCTGACGCCGCGCCGCGACCAGATCGGGATAGGTCTCGACATAGCGGTTCGAAAGGTCGGCGACACGCGTCGACAGGGCGGCGCGCTGCGAGCGCAGCGACTGCACTACCGGCGAAACGCCGGCCTCGCCAACCGCGCCGGTGCCGCCATCGGCGAGCTGGGCGCGCGCCGCCGACAGCCGGGTGCGCGCCTCGGCCGCTTCGGCGCGGGCGAGGGCGAGGCTCTGGTTGTACGAGGAAATTTCCTGCTCGGTCAGCGATGTCGCCGATTTGCTCAGCAGATTGTTGCGAATACGATAGTCCTGAACCAGCGTCGTATCGGCCTGGGCCTGGTTGCGCAGTTCCTCGACGCGGCCGGCCAGCACCTTGATGGCATCGCGGTTGCTGCCGGCCTGGCCGGTGATGCGATCGGTGATGAACGCCGTCACATAGGCGTTGGCGATGCGCGCTGCCCGCACCGGCTGCCCCGCCGTCACCGTGATGCGCAGCACATAGGAGGTGCCGACGCGGGTCGCGGTGAGATTGTCGGCCAGCCGGCTGATCGCCCGCTCGCGCAGGTCGGTCGGCGTCGAGGGCACGATCGGCGCGGCGAGGCCGAGCCGGGCCTGGAGATGATCGATGGCGCTCGGCCGCGGCGTGACGCTGGCCATGAACTGCCGGTCCCGGCCCAGCGCCAGATTGTCGAACACCTTGGCGGCCAGGCTGCGCGAGCGCAGCGTCTCGAGCTCGGTCTCGATCAGGCCGCTGCTGTCCGGCGCCAGCGACGTCGCATCCTCGCCTGGCGCCACCCGCAATTCGCGGCGGCCGGGATCGACAACGATGTCCGCCGATGCCGACCAGCTGCGCGGCAATGCGAGGCTGATCGCCAGCGCCAGGCCGAGGCAGGTCAGGAACACGGCGAGGATCAGCAGCCGCCGCCGTTTCAGCGCGCCGAGCACCGAGCCAAAATCGACCTTGTCGGCGGCGCCATCGACCATCGGATAGGCCGGCGCCGCATCACGGCCGGGCATCATCGCCGGCAGGCCGGCCATGCCACCCGCTGGTCCGGACGCGCCGCGATAGGGTTCGGGCAGGTTCATGCCGGCGGCCGGTGGCAGGGGGGCTGGGCCGGCATCGTCACAGCCGCGTCTCCAGCGAAAGCCCGACGATGGTGCCCGAAAAGGCCGGCAGCAAGGTTACGTCGTTGCTGCTGCGGTCGCGGTAGCGGACGAACAGCGCGCCCGACAGATGGCGGTTGAAGCGATATTCGGCACGGCCGGAGATTTCCCAGGTATCGGTCGTGATCGGCGTGGCGCGATAGCCGCGGTTCTGCCAGGCGACCCCGGCCGAAACCAGCCATTGCCGCGTTACTTCATAATAGGCCTGCAGCGAGGTATCGCGCAGCAGGATGCCCGGCACCGCGGCGATGCCGCTGTTTTCGAAATCCTGGCGCGAGCGCAGCCGCAGGCTGATCAGCGGCGTCGGATACCAGTCGAGCGTCGCGTCATAGGTGACGCCGGCATAATCGGCGAAACCGGCGGCGGCGAAATCGCGCTTCTGCCAGCCGGCGGCGATTTCGACGACGACGAGCGAGGTCAATTCGCCGCGCACCCCCGCTTCAACGGCATAGCCATCGGCGTCGCGGCCGATCGCGCCAGCGGCGGCCAGCACCGCCGGGCTTTGCAGCGACCGCGTGAAGCCGGCGGTGCCGCGCACGAACAGATCGAGGCCGGGACGGACGCGATAGCCGAGTTGCGGCGTCACCGACCAGATTTCGATGTCGCGGAAGTCGAGCGACAGCGTCGGGCCGCCCAGCCGGCGGAAATCGTCGTAGCGGCGCTGCAACCAGCCGCCGGACAGGCTGGCACGCAGGTCGCCGCGCTGGGTGGTGACGCCGGCGCCGATCCGGTCCTCGCGGAAGCTGATCGGGTCGCCGAACAGGAACTGCAGACCGCTGACGCCGCGCGCCTCGACTTCGCGGGCGACGGCTGCATCGGCGTGCAGTTCGGTCGTGCTGCCGATGTCGAGCCGGCCGCGCGCGCCGACCGCCCAGGTCTCGTAATTGCTGAAATCATTGTCGACATAGCGCTCGATACGGCCGCGCGCCGTCAGCTGCAGGGCATGGCGGCCCCAGTCGCTCGCCAGCCGGGCGCGCGGATCGATCTGGACGACGACATCGTCGAGCGCCGGCACGCCGATCTCCGGCAGGTTGAGGATGTTGCTGTCATAGGCCGCGGTGGCGCCAAGGCTGGCATCGAGGCGGAAACTGCCGAGCCTTGTGCCTTCCTGCCCGGCATCGGGGGCGGCGCGGACACCGGCGACATCGCTGCGGAACAGCACCGCCTGGTCCGAAATGAACGGCGATGGCAGTGACTGGGCCGTGGCCGAGACCGGCGCCAGCACCAGAGCGGCCGCCACGAGTAGATTTCGGCTGTTCACGTCCCCGACACCCCGTAACCGTCGCCGACAGTGGCCAGCGCTTGTGCGAGGCGCCATAACCGACGCCGATGCCAAAAGCCATTCCGCACCGTGGCCTGTTCCGAACCATATCGGCTGTCGTCGGCGGCGGGCTGACGGCGGCGGCATTGCTCGCGCTGGCGCTGGGGGCGGCGCGTGACCTGGTGCCGCTGCTCGATCTGCTCAATATCGATCGCTGGCTGGTGCTGGCGGCCGGCGCCACCGGCCTGGCGCTGCTGGCGGCGGCGGCGGTGCCGGGGCGCGATATCGCCATCGGCGCCGTCCTGCTCGGGCTCGCCATGCTGGCCCTGTCGCGGCTGCCGGGCGCGCCGACGGTTGCCACCGGCTGCGCGACGCCGCTGCGCATCGTGCAGTGGAACCTGCTCTACGCCAACCCCGGCCAGGCGCGGGCGGCGGCCTGGCTGCGCGGCACCGATGCCGATCTGCTGCTGCTGCAGGAAGCGCGCGGTGGCGCCGGCGGCGTGCGGGCGCTGCTGGCCGCCGATTATCCGTATCGCCTCGCCTGCCTGGCGCGCGGCGGCTGTTCGACGGTGATCCTCGCCCGCCGCCGGCCCGACCGGCTGCAGCCGCTGGCGCGCGGCGATGCCGAGAATCGCCGCGCGCTGTCGGCAGCGCGGATGGATTTCGGGCACGCGGCGATCGTCTCGCTGCACCTGTCCCGGCCCTGGCCGCCGGGCCATCAGCTTCGCGAGATCGGCCTGCTCGAAGCGCGGCTCGGCGATGTCGATCCGCGCTGGCTGATCATCGGCGGCGATTTCAACAGCGGCCCGGCGATGGCGCCGCTGCGCCGGCTCGGCGATCTTTACGACCTCGCGCTCGTCGATCCCGGCGCCCCGAGCTGGCCGGCGCCGAACGCCATGCTGCGCATCGACCATCTGCTGGTCGGCAGCGGCTGGCGTGTCGTCAGCGCGCGGCGCGGGGCCGCGCTGGGGTCGGACCATCATCCGCAGCTGGTGACGCTGTGCCCGGCCGGCGGCCTTTCCCCGATCGCCGCCGCTCGCTAGAGCAGCCGGCAGATCCGGGGGATTCGATGGACATATTGTTCCTGCACCAGAACACGCCGGGCCAGTTCCGCTACCTCGTCCAGGCGCTGGCGGCGGAAGGCAAGCATCGCATCGTCTTCATCGGCAAGCGCCGCGACGTCAGCATCAAGGGCGTCAAGGTGCTGGCCTATGACAATCCCAAGCCCGCCGCCGCCGAGGCGCATCCCTATACCCGCACGCTGGAAACCGCCGTCCGCCATGGCCAGCAGGTGGCGCGGATGTGCATGCAACTGAAGGGCGAAGGCTTTCGCCCGCGGCTGATCATCGGCCATAGCGGCTGGGGCGAGACGCTGTTCGTCCGGGACGTTTTCCCGGACGCGAAGATACTCACCTATGCGGAATTCTTCTACCGCGGCCAGGGCGCCGACATCGGCTTCGATCCCGCCGATACCGTCGATCTCGACGTGGTGGCGCGCGCCCGCATCCGCACCTCGCACCTGTTGCTGGCGCTGGAATCGACCGATCTGGCGCTGTCGCCGACGCATTGGCAGAAATCGGTGCACCCGGTGGCCATGCACCCGATCATCCGGGTGATTTTTGATGGCATCGACATTTCGAAGGCGCATCCGAAGCCGGACGCCAGCTTCACCCTGCCGTCGGGCCGGGTGCTCAAGGTCGGTGACGAGGTCGTCACCTATGTCGCCCGCAATCTCGAACCCTATCGCGGCTTTCCCTATGCGATGCGGGCGCTGCCGGCGATCCTCGACGCCCGGCCGGAGGCGGTCGCCGTCATCGTCGGCGGCGACGAGGTCAGCTATGGCAGCCCGCCGAAATCGGGCGGCAATTGGCGCGAGGTGATGACCGCCGAGTGCGACCTCGGGCGTTTCGGCGACCGCATCGTGTTCACCGGCAAGGTGCCGTACGACCGCTATCTGGCGCTGCTGCAGGTCAGCATGGCGCACCTTTATCTCACCTACCCCTTCGTGCTGTCGTGGAGCTGCCTCGAAGCCATGGCATCGGGCTGCCTCCTGGTCGCGTCGGACACGGCGCCGGTGCGCGAAGTGATCGAGGACGGCATCAACGGCGTGATGGTGCCCTTCGCCGATGTCGCGGTGATCGCCGACAAGGTGATCGCGGCGCTGGCCGATCCGGGGGCGTTTACCGGCCTGCGGGCGGCGGCGCGGGAGACGGTGCTGGCGCGCTATACGCTGGCCGACTGCCTGGCGCAGCAGCGGGCACTGCTGAAGGAGATGGCGGGCTAGGATGCTGCTTTGGTGACAAAGGGCAAAAAATTTGCAGCCAACTTTGGATAAGCGTTGCTTTCAATATGTGGACTATCCGCGGACAGAAAGATCCAATCTCAGGATACCATCTGCTTATTGCCGCCATCCGTTCAGCGACGCTTCGAATATTTTACGAGATAAGAAAAATATTAAATCGATTGATTGGTAGCGCTATTTATATTCCAGACAACAAGAGAATTATCTTTCTTCTTGCGATAATTGTTTCAGGATGCGACGACACTTCCGTTCTCGAAAACAAGCTGGAAACTGCGTGTCTAAGCGCGAAAATAACCATAAACGATCAGTATCTTTGGGATCGATACATTGAAGACCTTGGAAGGCAAGATGATTTGCAGCAGCGGTCTGCAATTAACACTCGAAGAAAATATTTTGTCGAACCACGACCGCTAAACGGATACAGATTTATTGGGGAGTACCCCAATGGTTATGTAGATCCTATTGGCGCGCATTATTCAATAATTCCTGTTGTATACAATATCTACAAAGACAATATCCAGATCGCTGTGTTGCATTCGTACATGTTAAGGCATTATGATATTTTTAACACTCCCGTCGTCGAAACTTGCTTTGATTCAGGTAGAAATAGCAGATTCCAAGATCTAAAGCGCGGGCGATAAAGATTGCGTCGGCGGTTCGCCATCGGAGCGTCAGGCCGAGGCGCGACCCGTGACCCGGCCATTCTGCTGGCTGCTCGCATAGGTGAGCCGGGCCCCGAGTAAAGGCGGGGTGACAGGGTGCGCGGGCAGCGCAGCAAGGGCACCGCTAAAAGTGGAAAATCGATGCGGCTAGGCGCCATCCACAGCCTGCAACTCTGATCGCGTAGACACTGCCCAGCGCCGCCACAGGCACCATTGGCACCATCAGCACCAAGTGCATCCAATGAACCGATGAATTCCTGCCCACGGCCGACCCCGCCATCGAGGTGACCCCAAACAACAGCCACAGCACCAACATGCAGGCATAAAGTGGCCAAAAGGGCAGCGGGCTGCCGCTCGTCACCGATACCACGAACCCCAGCATGGAAAACCCCGCGGCCAGAAAAAACGGATTTGTAATCGCCAATGCGATCCAACTGAGGCGCCGCCAAGCCAGTACCGCAAAAATCAGCGACCATACCAAGGTTGCGACCACGATGGTCGCAGCCCATTCCCGCACGAAGTCAAAGAGCGGTGCGAGCAACAAATCTTCGCCTCCGGGCAAATCCGCCTTCCGAACCAATCACAACATCGCGCGCAACGAAAGGCCCCCGCGACGCCCGCCGGAATTGACAGCTTCGCAGGGGGCCCGCCGACAGGCACCACGGGCGGCAACAACGCTCAGGAGTCTTCCCATGCAGATGTTCGCCCCCGGCCTGATGGCCGGCCAGAAAATCCTCGTTACCGGCGGCGGTACCGGGCTCGGCAAGTCGATGGCCGAGGCCTTTGCCGCCCTCGGCGCTGAAATCGTCATCTGGGGCCGACGCGGCGGCGTGCTCGATGAAACCGCCGCCGAGATCACCGCCGCCACCGGTGCCACCGTCACCGCCATGGCCGTCGATATCCGCAACGGCGCCGCCATCGACGAGGCGATGCAGGCGATCTTCGACGCTGGCCCACTTACCGGCCTGGTCAACAATGCCGCCGGCAATTTCATCTCGCCGACGGAAGACCTGTCGCCCAACGCCTTCAACGCCATCGCCTCGATCGTCGCGCACGGCACCTTCAACACCACCGTCGCCGCCGGCAAGCGCTGGATCGAGCATGGCCTGAAGGGCAATATCCTGTCGATCGTCACCACCTGGATCTGGACCGGCGGGCCGTTCACCGTGCCATCCGCCATGTCCAAGGCCGGCATCGCCGCGATGACGCAGAGCCTCGCCCAGGAATGGGGCCCCAAGGGCATCCGCGCCAACGCCATCGCGCCCGGCCCCTTCCCCACCAAGGGCGCCTGGGAACGGCTGATGCCCGAACCGCTGATGAAGAAGACCGGCGCCGGCACCGGCGCCAGCGGCATCCCGATGGGCCGCATGGGCGAGCATCAGGAATTGAACAACCTCGCGGTGTTCCTGATGGCGCCGGGCTGCGATTATCTGACCGGCGAAGTCATCGCCATCGATGGCGGGCAATGGCTGGCATCGAACGGCAATTTCAACAGCCTGTCGGCGCTCGATCGCAGTGATTGGGACATGATCAAGGGCGCCATCCAGGCAACCAACGCCAAGGACCGCAACGACCGTACCGCCTGATCGCCACGGCCCGCCGCGACCAATTCTGCCATTTGATCGCGGCGGCGTTCGTGTAGTCTGCCGACAACAAACAAAGACAGGGGCGAAGTTGATGACGATTCTGATCCGGGCGATGGCGCTGGCCACCGCGGTTGCCTTTGCCGCGACGCCGGCGCTGGCAGCAAAGCCGAGCCAGCTGATCATCTTCGGCGACAGCCTGGTCGACGCCGGCAACATCAACGCCTCGGTCGGCAGCGACGCCTTCAATCCCGTCGCCGCCGGCTATTTCCCCGGCCGCTTCACCAATGGCCCCGATTATACTGACATCCTCAATCGGCGCCTCTATGGCAGCCTGACGACGCCATCGCTGCTCGGCGGCAGCAACTATGCCTTCGGCGCTGCCCGCGTCGTCGATCATGGCGATCCGGTGCCGGATCTCGGCCTGCAGCTTGGCATGTACCTGGGCGGCACCGGCAATGTCGCCGACCCCGATGCGCTCTACATCATCAATTTCGGCGGCAATGACGTCTTCGGCCTCGAAAGCGGCAATATCGGCGGCTTCGCCGACAGCAGCGCCTATGTGACGGCGCTGCTCGATACCGTGCAGGGCGGGCTGCTCGCCCTGTCCAGCGCCGGCGCCAGCCGCATCCTCGTCACCGGCATCCCGAATCTGACCGCCACCGGCTTCGGGCTGGAGGCGCAATTGCAGGCACGGCTCGACGCCACCGCGCTGCAGCTCGGATCGACGCAATTGCTGCGCTTCTCCTACCAGAATTTCTTCCTGGCGCTGGGCGCCAACCCGACGGCGTTCGGCGTCGCGCCCTTCACCGAAAGCGGCAATTGCATCGGCAACCGCCCGGTCGTCGCCGGCGCAATCGACTGCACCGGCTATTTCAGCTTCGACGGCATCCACCCGACGGCACAGGTGCACGAGGCATTGGCGCGTGAAGTCGGCGCCGCCATCGGTGTTCCGGAACCCGCCAGCTGGGCCATGCTGATCGCCGGCTTCGGCCTGATCGGCGCGGCGCAGCGCCGCCGCCGGGCGGTGGCGGTCAGGGAAGAAATGCCGCCGGCGGCCGGGGCCTGAGGCCCCAGACCCCCAATTTTGCGCAATCACGGGGATTGCAAGCGCAATTCCCGTTGACTGCTGCGGCTTACAGACCATCCTAGGTTATTGACGGGAGCGACAGAGTTGGTCTGATCGTTGACTTTATCGAGCCTCGGTTTCAGCATCGCAACTGTTGCGGGCAATAGTGGTGGTTTCGGTACCGATGCGTCCTCGTCACTTTCTGTGCCTGGCGGGGCTTGTCTCGCTTTCCGCTTGCGGAAGGTGGGAAGTGCAGGACCAGGCGCCCTCACCTGACGGCAAAGTGCTTGCCAGGGTCGAGGTTATGCTTCGTGGCGCTTCGGGTTCGAACCAGACGAAGGTCAGCATCGAAAATGCTACTGGCGGCACATTGATTGCACCGGGAGAAACTGTCTCGGCCGATGGTACCATCGAGAGCCTGACCCAGGTATCCTGGAAAAATTCGGACGAATTACTGGTGATTCTCTGTGAGGCAACCGCCTATCGGGTTCGCTCACGCTTGCTGCGCGAACCGGTCATTCGTGCCAACGGTTCGGAGGACGCAATTGCGGTGACGGTCGAAAACTGGCGATACTCGGCTCAGCGCAAGCGCTGCGTGCCCGGCTGACAACGGCGTTGGCGGACACAGAAGGAGGTTCTGGGGCCTCAGGGCCCAGCCGCCGGAGGCCTTTCTTCTTCCCGCCGCAGCGCCCGCTCGAACAGCCACACCCGCACCGCCGACGACAGGTTCGTCGTCCGCGCCTCGTCGATCTCCGCGACCAGTCCGGCGAGGCTGCGCCCTTCCGCGGCGGCGGCTTCGGCCAGCGCCGTCCAGAAGGACGCTTCCAGGGTCAGCGAGGTCGCATGACCCTGGATGGTGATCGAACGCTTGATGGGGCCGCTGGCCGGCATCAGTACATGTGCTGACCGCCGTTGATGCTGAGCGTCGAGCCGGTCACGAAGCCGGCATCGTCGCCAACCAGGAAGGCGACGCCGCGAGCGATTTCGCTGGCCTGGCCAAGCCGGCCCGCCGGGATCTTGGCGACGATCTTTTCCAGAACATCGGCCGGCACCGCGGCGACCATGTCGGTATCGATATAGCCCGGCGCGATGGCGTTGACGGTAATGCCGAAGCGCGCGCCTTCCTGCGCCAGCGCCTTGGTGAAGCCATGGATGCCCGATTTCGCCGCGGCATAGTTGACCTGGCCGTACTGGCCGGCCTGGCCGTTGATCGAGCCGATGTTGACGATGCGGCCGAAACCGCGGCTCTTCATGCCCGGGAAGGTCGCCTTGGCCATGTTGAAGCAGCCGCCGAGGTTGGTGCGGATGACGGCGTCCCAATTCTCATAGGTCATGCGCAGCAACGTGCCGTCGCGGGTGATGCCGGCATTGTTGACGACGATGTCGACGGGGCCGACTTCGGCTTCGACACGGGCGCAGCCGTCGAGCGTCGCCTGGTGATCGCCGACATCCCATTTGAACGACTTGATGCCGGTGCGTTCGGTGAACGCCGCCGCCTTGGCATCATCACCGCCGTAATTGGCGGCAACGGTGATGCCCATGTCCTGAAGCGCAAGGCAGATCGCCTCGCCGATGCCGCGTGTACCGCCGGTGACGATCGCAACCCGAGCCATTGTCGTGTTCCCCATGATGCCTGTCGCGCCCGGTTGTTTCCGGATCGCGGCTTCGAACCTATGCGGCTTCCACCCAGCCGGCAAGTTCCCGGGACAGCAGCGCGACCAGCATTTCGATGCCCGTAGGCGTGGCATTGAGGCAGGGCAGATAGGCGAAATGCGTGCCGCCGGCCTCGAGGAAACTGTGCTTGCCTTCCATCGCCACTTCCTCGAGCGTTTCGAGGCAATCGGCGGCGAAACCCGGGCAGGCGACAGCGATCTTCTTCACGCCTTCGCCGGGCAGCGCTTCCAGTGTCGCATCGGTATAGGGCTTCAGCCATTCGGCGCGGCCGAAGCGCGACTGGAAGGTCACCTTGACCTTCAGGCCGAGCGCCTCGCCAAGCAGTCGCCCGGTCTTCTGGCACTGGCAATGATAGGGATCGCCGCGATCGAGCGTGCGCTGCGGCATGCCGTGGAAGCTGGTGACGATCAGGTCGGGCACGAAATCGAGGCCGGCAAGGCCCTCGCGCAGGCTGGCGGCGAGCGCCGCGATATGATCGGCGCTGTCATAATAGGGCGGCAGCGTGCGCAGCGCCGGCTGCCAGCGCCAGCCGGCAAGCGCCGCATTGGCGGCATCGACGACGGTGGCATTGGTGGCCGCCGAATATTGCGGATAGAGCGGCGCCAGCAGGATGCGGTCGCAGCCCTGCTCCATCAGCGCCGCCAGCCGCTCGCCGATCGGCCGGCTGCCATAGCGCATGCCCCAATCGACGATGACATTCGGCCCGAAGCGGCCCTGCAGTGCCTCGCACTGGGCGCGGGTGATGGCGGTGAGCGGCGAACCTTCCGGCGTCCACACCTTGGCATAGTTGGCGGTGGTGATGCGCGGCCTGGTGTTGAGGATGAACAGCCGCAGGATCGGCTGCCAGATCGCCATCGGAATCTCGATGACGCGGGGATCGGAAAGAAACTCGCCGAGGAAGCGTTTCACCGCGCCGACTTCGGCGGCGTCGGGCGAGCCGAGATTGACCAGCAGCACGCCGACCCGGCCGGTCCGGACTTTCGGGTGATCGGCGGGCAGCAGGCTGGGCGCCGGGACCATCACGTTCATGCGGCGCGGACCAGCGGCAGGTCGCGTTGACGGCCGCCGCCGGCCGCGAAAATGGCATTGGCGACGGCCGGCGCGATCGGCGGCGTCCCCGGCTCGCCGACACCGCCCGGCGCGGCGTTCGAAGCGACGATCGTCACATCGATGCGCGGCATGTCGGCGAGCGACATCAGCGGGTAGGAATCGAAATTGGTCGTGCTGGCGACGCCGTCCTGGAAGGTGACGCGGCCGTGCAGGGCCGCGGTCAGGCCATAGACGATGCCGCTTTCGACCTGCGCCACCACCGAATCGGGGTTGACCACCCGGCCGCAGTCGATCGCCGCCCAGACATGGGTGACCCTGGGCGCGCCATCGACCATCTTCACTTCGGCAACCTCGGCGACGATGCTGCCGAAGCTTTCGACGAGCGCGACGCCGCGGCCGACGCCCGGCGACACCGCCCCCAGCGGGCCGCCGGCGCGCAGCGCGGCACGCAGCACCGCGGCATGGCGCGGCCGATCGCCGAGCATGGCGAGGCGGAAGGCACCGGGATCGGCGCCCGCCGCTTCCGCAAGTTCATCGACGAACGATTCCACCATGAACCCCGAAAAGCTGTGCCCGACCGATCGCCAATAGCCCAACGGCACGTTGCAGTCGGCGAGGCAATGCGTCACGCGCACCGCCGGCATCGCATAAGGCATGGCGACGGCGCCTTCGATGGCGGCGGCGCCGGCCTGGGGGTCACCGCCCGCGATCGGCACATTGCGCGTCATGAAATTGGCGCCGACATCGGGCACGGCAATCTTCGCATCCCAGGCGGTGATGCCGGCCGGTGTCGCCTTGCCGCGCATGCGGGCGGCAGCGGCGGGGCGCCACATGTCGTGGCCGAAATCCTCCTCGCGGCTCCAGATCAGCTGCACCGGCCGGCCAACCGCTTGCGCGATCAGCGCCGCCTGCACCGCCGCGTCCTTCTCGACCTTGCGGCCGAAGCCGCCGCCGATCAGCGTCGGATAGACCGTCACCTTGTCGCTGCCGATGTCGAGCGCCTTGGCCACCGCCCAGCTGGCGAGACTGGCCGATTGCGTCGGCGCCCAGATCTCGCAGCGGCCATCGGCGATGCGCGCCGTCGCCGTCATCGGTTCGAGGCAGGCATGGGCGAGGAACGGCAGGCTGTAATCGACGCTGAGGCCGCCGCTGCCGGTGTCGCCTTCGGCGCGAACCACCGTGCCGCTGGTCTCCAGCGCCGCCTTCAACCCGGCTTCCAGCCACGGCCCGGGCGGAGTCGGCCCCGGCGTGTAGCGCGGCGCCAGCGCATCGAGCGCGGTTTTCGCGGCATACCAGCCATCGGCGACGACCGCGATGAAATCGGGCGTCTCGACCAGCTTCGCACCGGCCGGCAGCGCCACCCGGCCCAGCGGCTGGCGGGTGGCGCCGATCGGGTTCTGGCGGATCGCGGCATAGGCCATGCCGGGCAAGCGCACATCGGCGCCGAATCGCGCGCTGCCATCGACCTTCGAGGGAATATCCAGCCGCTGCAGCGATTTGCCGACGAGCAGCGGCTTGTCGCGCAGCACCGGCTCGGCCGGCGCGTCATCGGGATCAAGATCGCCGAGCAGATCGACGAACGCCGCGCGATTGGCCTTGTGCAGCACGAAGCCGCCCGCCGTGGTGCAGGCATCGGCGCGCACATCCCAGCGCCGCGCCGCCGCCGCGCACAGCATGGCGCGGGCCGCGGCGCCGGCGGCACGCAATGGCGCTTCGAAGCCGCGGATCGAGGTGCTGCCCCCGGTGATCTGGAATTCGAGATACTCGACCATGCGGGTGGCGCCCCAGCGCGCCAGCCCCTGCATCCCCGACGGCACCCCGGCGAGCATGTCGATCAGCACGCCCTTGTTGGCATAATCGGCCCCCAGCGGCGCCGGCTCCACCGACACCGTCCGCCAGTCCGCCCCCAGTTCGTCGGCGGCGATCTGGGCCAGGCCCGACCAGGCGCCCTGGCCCATCTCCGCCTGCGGTACCGCCACCACCACGCGGCCGTCGGCGCCGATCTTCAGGAAGCTGTTGAGCAGCGTCTCGCCCTTGTCGGCCTGCCAGCCCGGCACCCGGGCACGCGGCCACACCGCCCAGCCGATGGCAAGGCCGGTGGTGGCGCCGGCCGCGATCAGCAGCGTGCGGCGCGATGGGCCGGGTTTCGGGCCGGAGCGGGCGCCGGAGCGATCTGGCGGGCTCAGGCGAGCTGGCTCATCAGATGCTCGGCCGACGACACCGCGAACGCGCCCGGGTCCTCGACATTGAGCTGGGTGACCTTGCCATCGGTAACGATCATCGAAAAGCGCTGGCCGCGCATCCCCATGCCGAAGCGGCTGGCGTCCATTTCGAGGCCCAGCGCCTTGGTGAAATCGGCCGAACCATCGGCGAGCATCGTCACCTTGCCGTCGACGCCGGCCGACTTGCCCCAGGCGGTCATCACGAAGGCATCATTGACCGACAGGCAGGCGATTTCGTCGACACCCTTGGCGTGCATGGCTTCGGCATGTTCGACGAAGCCGGGCAGGTGCTTGGCCGAGCAGGTCGGCGTGAAGGCGCCGGGCACCGAGAACAGCGCGACGGTACGGCCGCCAAACAGTTCCGCGGTGGTGACCGGCTGCGGGCCGGCTTCGGTGGCCTTGATGAGCGTTGCTTCCGGGATGGTGTCGCCAACCTTGATCGCCATGGTCCGTTCCTTTTCGATTTCGAAAACCGGGCGCCGTACTGCGCCGTTGCCCCCGCGCGTCTCTAGCCGGCGCCAGTGCCGAGGTCCAGCGTGGCGGCTTCCCGGCGCCGCACGAAGCCCCTATGGTCGGTGGCGATGAGCGCCCCGCCCTATCTTGCCGGCCAGTTGCTGCTCTCCATGCCGGGCATCGGCGATCCGCGCTTCGAAAGGGTCGTCATCGCCATGTGCCTGCACGACGAAGGCGGCGCCCTCGGCCTGGTCGTCAACAACCCGGCCGAGCTGACGGTGCGCGAGCTGATGACGCAGCAGGGCATCGACCCCGGCGCCACCCCCGCCGACACGCCGGTCCTGGCCGGCGGCCCCGTCGAACCCGCGCGCGGCTTCGTGCTCCACACCCCCGATTACGAGGGCCAGAGCACCATTTTCGTTGCCGACCGCTGGGCACTGACCGCGACGCTCGACGTGCTGAAGGCCATCGCCGAAGGCCGCGGCCCGCGCGCCTGGCTGGCGGCGATGGGCTATACCGGCTGGGGGCCCGGCCAGCTCGAAGGCGAACTCACCCGCCACGGCTGGCAGATCGCACCCGGCGAGACCAGCCTGGTCTTCGAGGCCCCCTATGAACGCCGCTGGCCGGCCGCCTATGGCGCCATCGGCATCGACGTCGGCCAGCTGAGCGCCACGCCCGGCCGGGCCTGATCGCCCTCTAGGAAGCCCTCCCGTCAGCCGCTAGGTTGCCGGCGGGGAGACGATCACGATGCGCTGGGCCATGTTTTTCGCCGTGCTCGCACTGGCGTCGCTGCTCGGCTGGCGCGCCGCGCTGCCGCCGGCGGCGCTGCCCGCCGCTGCGCCCGCGACCGAATTCTCGGCAGAGCGCGCCATGGCCGATATCCGCGTCATCGCGGCGCGGCCGCATCCGACCGGCTCGGCTGCCAACGACACCGTCCGCGCCTATCTTGTTCGCCGGCTGACGGGGCTGGGCTTCCAGGTCCGCACGCAGAGCGTCTTCCTGCCCGAACGCGCCGCCCGCCGGCTTGCCGCCTGGGGCGACCCGGACGCGCGTTTCCGCCAGGCGACGACGATCATCGCCCTCCGCCCCGGCCGCGACCGCGCCGCGCCCGCCATCGGGCTGATGGCGCATTACGACAGCGTCTGGGCTTCCCCCGGCGCCGGCGACGATGCCGCCGGGGTCGCCGCCGCGCTCGAAATCGCCCGCGCCATTCCCGCCGCCAGCCAGCAGCGCGACCTTGCCATCCTGTTCACCGATGCCGAGGAACTCGGCCTGGTCGGCGCCCGTGCCTTCTTCGGCCAGGCGCCGAAGGGCAGCAGCGCCACCCTGCCGGCCGACCCGCTCGCCCGCCGCCTCGGCGTGCTGATCAACCTCGAAACCCGCGGCGGCGGCGGCCGCGCCTTCATGTTCGAAACCTCGTCGCAAGCCGGCGCGCTCGTCCGCCGTTATGCCGCCAGCACTGCCGACCCGGCCACCACCTCGATCGCGGTCAAGGTCTATGAACTGCTGCCCAATTCCACCGATTTCACCCCGGCGCGCCAGGCCGGGGTCGCCGGGCTGAACATCGCCTTCACCGGCCGCGCCGAACTCTATCATTCGCCGCTGGCAACGCCCGACGCGATCGACACCGGCAGCGTGCAGCACCTCGGCGCCCAGGGCCTCGCCATCACCCGCGACCTCGTCACCGCCGCCACCCTGCCCGGCCCGGCGCCGGACCTCGCCTTCGGCGACATCCTCGGGGTGACGACCCTGGCCTATCCGCCGGCCTGGGGCTGGCTGCCGATCGCCGTCATCGCGGCGTGCCTCATCAGCGCCGCCCGCACCCGGCGCGACTGGCGCCTGGCGCGCCTCGCCGGCGCCACGCTCGACGGGCTGGTCGCCGCTGCCGCCGTCGCCGTCATCGCCTATGCCGGCAACCTGCTCTCCGGCGCCGATGCACCGGCGAACTATTACGACCGGCTGGCGGCGCTGCCGCGACTGGAGATCATGGCACTGCTCGCCGGCGGCGCCGGCCTGGCGCTCGCCCTCGCCATGGCGCCGCGCCGCCGCAGCCTGTCGGAAGGCTGGATCGGCGCCATCGGCCTCAATCTCCTGCTGCTCGTCGGGCTGCAGCTCGCCCTGCCGGCCGGCGGCCCGGTGCTGGCCTGGCCGCTGCTGCCGGCCGCGCTGGCGCTCGCCGCCGCAACGCGCCGGCCGCTTGGGCCGGTTCCGCCGGCCGCACGGCTGCTGGCCGCCGCCGTCGCGGTGTTCGGGCTCGCGATGATCGGCGGCTTTGCCCATAATCTGCTGCTCGGCATCGGCATTTCCTCGCCGGCTGCCGTGGCACTGTTCGCGCCGCTGGTGCTCGCCCTGCTCTGGCCGCTGCTGCCGGCGCCACTGTCACGCCGGACCCTGCTGATCGCGGCCGCGGCAATGATTGCCGGCAATGCGATTGTCGCGCTGAGCGTGCGGCTGGACCCGATCGCGGCGACGATCCCGCCTTATGATCCGAAGAAGTGATTGCCTCCGGCGGCCGGGCTGATCATCCCCGACCCTACCCCAGCAGCCGCTCCTCGCTGCTGCGCACCGGCGCCGCCAGCACCTTGTCGACCTTGCGGCCGTCCATGTCGACGACTTCGAAGCGCCAGCGTTCCAGGCTGAAATGCTCGCCGGTCTCGGGCAGGTGGCGGAGGTGTTCGAGCACGAAGCCCGCAACCGTCTCGTAATCGCGCGTGTCGGGCAGGTCGAAGCCCAGCCGGTCCGCCATTTCGTCGGCGGGCAGCGATCCCGAGAACAGCCAGGAGCCATCGTCGCGCTCCACCGCCGGCGGATCATTGGCGTCATCGACGTCGGAGCGGAAGGCCCCGGCAATCGCGGCGAGCAGGTCGGCCGGCGTCACAATGCCTTCGAAATGGCCATATTCGTCGTGCACCAGCGCGATCGGTATCTCGGCGGCCTGCAGCACCGCCAGCGCATCGACGGCATCGATGACATCGGGCAGCACCGGCGCCGATTTGGCCAGCGCCACCAGATCGAGCGAGCGGCCCTCGATCAGCACCTGGACGATGTCACGCGCCTGGACGACGCCGATGATGGCATCGATGCTGCCGCGCGCCACCGGCAGCCGGGTGTGCGGCGTCGCGGCGAGATGGGCGCGGATCGCGGCATCGCCGGCATCGGCATCGATCCAGTCGATTTCGCCGCGCGGGGTCATCACCCCGCGCACCCGGCGATCGGCGAGGCGCATGATGCCCGATATCATCTGGCGTTCGGACTGTTCGATGACGCCGGCGGTTTCCGCTTCCTGCACCACCGAGCGCAATTCCTCCTCGGTGACGCTCTGGTCCGCTTCGCGCGCCTGGCCGAGCAGCCAGAAGACGGCGCGGGACGAGACATCGAGCGCCCAGGCGAAGGGCGCCGCCACCGTCGTCATCGCCATCATCGCCGGGGCGACGGCGACGGCGATGGCTTCCGGCGAGCGCAGCGCGAACTGCTTGGGCACGAGTTC
>JAIXZK010000319.1 GCA_027489695.1 Sphingomonadales bacterium | reverse complement strand
GCACCGGCGTCGCGCTGGCGGCGGTGCTGCGCGCGGACAAGGTCGCCGGCCTCGCCGCGGCCGGGCTGCTGACCTTCGATGGCGATCGACTGCGACTGACCGACGCCGGCCAACCGTTCGTCGACGCGGTACTGCGCGAGATTGCGGCGTAGGCAGGAAGAGTGCCTCCGGCGGCTGGGGCCTCAGGCCCCAGACCCCAACTCGATTCATCGCAATAAGACAGACAGTCCAGGAGTAGCGGCCACCAACAAAATGGGGTCTGGGGCCCAAGGCCCCAGCCGCCGGAGGCTCCTTCTTCTACCGCCGCCGGCCCTTGCGCGGCTGGTCCTCGAACAAGGCCGCCAGCTGGTCGATGATCGTGCCGCCCAATTGTTCGGCGTCCATGATCGTCACGGCCTTGGCGTAATAGCGCGTCACGTCATGGCCGATGCCGATGGCGATCAGTTCGACCGGCGAGCGTGTCTCGATATGGCGGATGACCTGGCGGAGATGGCGTTCGAGGTAATTGCCGCTGTTGACCGACAGGGTCGAATCATCGACCGGCGCGCCATCGGAGATCACCATCAGGATGCGGCGATCCTCGCGGCGGGCGAGCAGGCGGTCGTGCGCCCAGCTCAGCGCCTCGCCGTCGATATTCTCCTTCAGCAGCCCCTCGCGCATCATCAGGCCGAGGTTCTTGCGCGCCCGCCGCCACGGGGCATCGGCCTGCTTGTAGACGATGTGGCGCAGGTCGTTGAGGCGGCCAGGCTTCAGCGGCCGGCCATCGGCAAGCCATTTCTCGCGCGACTGGCCGCCTTTCCAGGCGCGGGTGGTGAAGCCGAGGATCTCGGTCTTGACGGCACAGCGTTCCAGCGTGCGCGCCAGGATATCGGCGCAGATCGCCGCGATCGAGATCGGCCGGCCACGCATCGAGCCGCTGTTGTCGATCAGGAGGGTGACGACGGTGTCGCGGAATTCGGTGTCGCGCTCGATCTTGTAGCTGAGCGCGTGCGCCGGGTTGGTTACGATGCGGACGAGGCGCGCGGCGTCGAGAATGCCCTCCTCCTGGTCGAAATCCCAGCTGCGGTTCTGCTGCGCCATCAGCCGGCGTTGCAGACGGTTGGCGAGCTTGGTCACCGCCGATTGCAGCGGGATCAGCTGCTGGTCGAGATAGGCGCGCAGCCGCGTCAGTTCCTCGGCGTCGCAGAGTTCCTCGGCGCCGACGACTTCGTCATGGGCGCGGGTGAAGGCCTTGTATTCGAAATCCGGCGGCAGGTCGCTGGTCGGCAGGTTCGGCCGCCACGGCATCATGCCTTCCTGGCCCTCGTCGCCCATTTCGGCGTCGGAGACGGCGTCGGTGTCCATTTCGACTTCACGGCTGTCCTCGCCCTCGCCGTCTTCCTGCGACGATTCGGAACGCGATTCGGTCGACTGGTCCTGGCCGCCCTGGTCCTGTTCCTGCTCCTCGCCCTCGTCGCCGGGGGCTTCCTCGTCCTGTTGCTCCTCGGCTTCCTCGCCTTCCTCGGGCTCGGCGTCAGGGTCCTCGCCGAGGCCGAGGTCGGAGAGCACGCGGCGCATCACCTGGGCAAACGCTGCCTGGTCGCCCTGCGCCGTCGCCAGTTCGTCGAGATGGCTGCCGGCGCGCGCTTCGATATCGTCGCGGACCATGGCGATCGCCGATTCGGCGAGGCGCGGGATGGCGGCACCGGTCAGCCGCTCGCGTACCAGCAGGCCGAGCGCGGTGGCCAGCGGCACTTCGGCGGGCGAGCGGGCGCGCACGATCGGATCGGCGCGCACCCGCATCTCGGTCATGCGGTCGAGGTTCTGGGCAACGCCGGCCATTTCGGCCGAACCGAGCGCTTCGAAACGCGCCTGCTCGACGGCGTTCCAGACATCGCGGGCAACACCGGCCTCCGGCTGCTCCACACCGTGCAGCCGCGAATCATGGTGGCGGCGGCGCAGCGCGAAACTGTCGGCCCAGCCGCGCGCCTCGGCGACCTGATCGGCCGGCAGCGCCCGGCCCGGCTGCGGCACCCGCGCCTGATCACCGAAGCACGAAGGCTTGTCGGCGGTATAGGCGAGTTCGATATCGGGCGCCTGGCCGAGCGCGCGCAGCGCCGCACCAACGGCCTGGCGGAAATCTTCGATGGGGTTTTCGGGAGCGGGCATGGGCAGGGTTCTAGCAGGGGCGGGGCCGCCAATGCCAGCATGGCCTTGGCACGGGGCGCGGCTGCGGCACCCCAAAACGCTTGGACGTCGTTCGCGTGTTGGCTTATCCTGAGGCCATGAATTCAGTCGCCAAGATGTCACTGGATGGTGCGGTCATCATTCCGCGTGAGCTGCGCGAGCGCTTGCAACTCGAAGCCGGTGTCGAGTTCGATGTCATCGAACAGTCGGGCCAGGTGATTTTGAAGCAGCGACCGTCCCAGAAAAAGGCCGTCAGACGGCAAGGTTTTCCGAAGCTGGAGCGATCGGACATCCTGGCCCGGCTCCCGAAATATGATGGCCCCCCGCTGACATTGGCGGACATTGACAGCGCAATCGATCAGGAAATGCGGGCGCGCTGGCAGCAGAAGCATTCAAGCTGATCGCAATCGACACCAACGTTGCCGCACGCTTTTTGATGCGTGATGACGCCTTGCAAACTGCCATCGCGGACGCCGCCCTCAATGGCGACCCGTTTCTTGTAAGCCATGGTGTCTTGATGGAGCTGGAATGGGTTTTGCGCCGCGCGGCGGGCTGGAACCGGGGGCAGGTTAACGAGGCTATACGGTTGTTGCTGTCACTGCCGGGTGCCACTGTCGAGGTACCGGGATTGATAAATTGGGCACTCGGACAGCATCTGGCCGGTGCGGACTGGGCAGACATGCTGCATTTGGTCGGCAGTCGCAAAGCGGAGGCTTTCCTTACCTTCGACAGGGGCATCGAAGCATCGGCCGGTCCTGAAACCCCACTGCCGGTGAGGAGCTTGGGATGATGACGAGCGATGCGATGGCGGCGGTCCATGGCATGATGGAGGGGCTGCACGAGCGCGGCGCCATCGACAAGCAGACGATGCGCGAATTCGACGCGGCTTGCCTGGCGCCGGCACTGGTGCTGGCACCCGAAGCAATCCGGGCGATTCGCGAACAGGAGCGCGTGTCGTAGCCGGTGTTCGCGCGCTATCTCGACGTTTCGAAGAATCTGGTTTGGGAATGGGAGCGCGGCACGAAGCGGCCGGGCGGGCCGGCGCTACGACTTCTGGGGATCGTGCAGCGGAAGGGATTGGCAGCAATCGTGTAATGCGGTCACGCCCGCCCCATGCACCAGGGATCAGGCTGCATGTCCACGGGTGCGCCCGCCTCGCCGGGCGCCGGAAAGCGCGCCTTGAAGGTAAAGGCGTGCGGGGTCGGCCCGAAACGGTCGAGCAGCCAGAGCTTGGCCAGCGCTTCGTCGATGGTCGGGCGGTGGCCGGCAGGCACCCACCACAGCGCCTGATAGGCGCTTTCCAACCGTTCGAACCACGCCTTGCGGCGGCTCATCACCGAGGTGTGCGTGGTGCGATAGACGAAGTCGAACAGCGCTTCGGCATCGGCCCAGACCGACATGTTGATCAGAAACAACGGATCAGGGGTCGGCCGCAGGTCGGTCGCGTCGTTGCCGTCACCCTGCAAGCGCCAGACAAAGCCGGGTGCGATGTCGGCCAGTGCGTTGATGGCATCGAGTTCGGCGTAGAAGCCCGCCACCTGCGGGTCGCCGCGTTGCCCCCGCATCCGCCCGACGTTGACCTGCGCCAGCTGCCAGTCCGTCATCGCCGCTACTTCCGCGCTTTCGCCACCACGCTCTCCGGCAGTTCCTCGCCGAACACGCGCTGATAATATTCGGCGACGATCGAACGCTCCGCCTCGTCGCACTTGTTGAGGAACGACAGGCGGAAGGCGAAGCCGACATTGCCGAAGATCTGGGCGTTCTGGGCCCAGGTGATGACGGTGCGCGGGCTCATCACCGTCGAAATGTCGCCGCCGATGAAGCCGGCGCGGGTCATGTCGGCGACCTTGACCATGTTCGCCACCTGCTTGCGGCCGGTTTCGGTGTCAAAGGCCTTGACCTTGGCGACGACGATCGCGGTTTCGGTGTGGTGCGGCAGATAATTCAGCGTGGTGACGATGTTCCAGCGGTCCATCTGGCCCTGGTTGATCTGCTGCGTGCCGTGATACAGCCCGGTGGTATCGCCCAGCCCGACGGTGTTCGCGGTGGCGAACAGCCGGAACCACGGGTTCGGCCGGATGACGCGGTTCTGGTCGAGCAGGGTCAGCTTGCCCTCCACTTCCAGCACGCGCTGGATGACGAACATCACATCGGGGCGGCCGGCGTCATATTCGTCGAACACCAGGGCCGTCGGGGTCTGCAGGGCCCAGGGCAGCAGGCCTTCGCGGAATTCGGTCACCTGGCTGCCGGCGCGCAGCACGATGGCATCCTTGCCGATCAGGTCGATGCGGCTGATGTGGCTGTCGAGGTTGATGCGGATGCACGGCCAGTTCAGCCGCGCCGCCACCTGCTCGATATGCGTCGACTTGCCGGTGCCGTGATAGCCCTGGATCATCACCCGGCGGTTGAAGGCAAAGCCGGCGAGAATGGCGAGGGTGGTTTCCGGGTCGAAGACATAGGCCGGGTCGAGATCGGGCACGCGCTCGTCGGCGATGCTGAACGCCGGCACCTTCATGTCGATATCGACACCGAACACTTCGCGCGCGTCGACAGTGCGGTCCGGAGCGGCAAGAGCGACGGCAGGGGTCTCGTAGGGGGCAGTGGCCACGGCGGTCAGGACTCCGATCGAAAGGCGCGTGAGGATTTCAGGTGCGTATAGGCGTTGACGACGGCCTGCAACTTCCCTTCGCCCGTCCGGTCCCCCCCATTGCTGTCAGGATGGTAGCGCCGGACGAGCCGCTTGTAGGCGCGGCGCACGTCCTCGCGGCGGGCATCGTCGCCCAGCCCGAGCACGCCCAGCGCCCGGGCATCGCCCTCGCCAGCCCAGCGGCGTGCCATTGGTTGCGGCCGCGGCGCGCCGCCGAACAGGTCGTGCGGATCGCCGAAACCGAAGGCCTCGCGGCCGCCGCGACCCGTTGCCACACGCTCCCAGCCGGCCAGCGGCGAAGCGGCGGCCTGGATCTCCTCCGGGCTGAGGCCGTCGAAGAAATTATAACCCGCGTTGAAGGCACGGACATGGTCGAGGCACAGGAACTGCCAGCCGCCCTCGCTGCCGGGCAGGCGATTCGAGAGTGGCGCGCGGAACTCGCCGGGGCTGTCGCAACCGGGGTGCGCGCAGGGCTCGTCGCGATCGAGGCGGCCGTGAAAACGCTGCGGGCGCCGGGGCGGATCGGAAGAAATGACGGCAGGTCCTGTTGGGTTGTGCGCCGGCCAGTCTATAGACGGCGGCAGCACCGGGAGAGATACGGATATGGGCAAGATCGCCGCGGAAATCGAGAGGCGGCTGACGGACGCCCTGGCGCCGCAGTCGCTGGCCATCACCGATGACAGCGACCATCATCGCGGCCATGCCGGCCATAGCGGCGCCGGCGAAAGCCATTTCAGCGTGGCGCTGGTCAGCGACGCCTTCGCCGGCAAATCGCGGGTGGCACGGCAACGTCTGGTCTATGCGGCCCTGGGCGATCTCGTCGCCCCCGACCGCATCCATGCGCTGATCATCCACACCCGGGCGCCGGGGGAAGCATGATCCGGCATCTGCTGGCGCTGGCGATCTTCGGCGCCGCCCCGGCCGCCGCGGCGGCGCCGTCCGCCGCCGGCAGCCTCGATACGGTCGCCATCGTCGACACGGTCGATGCCGACACCCTGCCCGCCGGCACTGTCCAGCGCTTCTGGTTCCGCGCCGGGGACAGCCAGCTCGGCCAGCCCTGGCTGGTGCCGGTCATCGTCGTGCGCGGCGCCAAGCCGGGGCCGCGGCTGCTGGTTACCGCCGGCATCCATGGCGACGAACTGAACGGCATCGCCGTAATCCATGAACTCGCACGGCTAGAACCGGCGACGCTCGCCGGCACGCTGGTGCTGGTGCCCGGCCTCAACACCCCCGGCCTGTTGCAGAGCGAGCGCGAATGGACGCCCGACAACAGCCGCGCCCAGCCCAACCTCAACCGCGTCATGCCCGGCGAAGTCGGCGGCCGCGGCATCGACGATTATGCCGGGCGGCTGTGGAGCCGGCTGCTGCGCCGCAACGCCGATGCCGCCGTCGATCTCCACACCCAGTCGCGCGGCACCGCCTATGTCATGTACGCCTTCGCCTCGACACCGCGCACCCGGCGCATGGCCGAACTGGTGGCGCCCGACATCATCAAGCTCGACCGCGGCGAGAAGGGCACGCTGGAGAATGAGCTGACCCGCGCCGGCGTGCCGGCGATCACCCTCGAACTCGGCCGGCCGGAAGTCTTTGACGACACGATGATCGCGCGGGCCGGGGCCGGGCTGCGCAATCTGATGCGCGAAATGCGGATGCTCGATGGCGCGATCACGCCGCTGCCGCCGGAAACCTTCCTGTCCAACGACATCACCGTGGTGCGCGCGCCGGTCGCCGGCTTTGCCCGGCTGTCGGTGATGCTCGGCGCGGCGGTGGCGCAGGGGGACCGGATCGCGGTGATCGTCGATGCCTTTGGCCGCGAGGTGGCGCAGGTGACGGCACCGCGCGCCGGCCGCGTCAACACCATCGCCACCGATCCGCGCCGTGGCCGCGGCGACATGCTGGTGCGGATCGTTTCCTGGTCAGACGACCCGAAATGCGCAGCCGGCTGTTGAACGGGCGCGCGAGACATTATAGCGCTGCGGCGCGCGCCGGATTAGCTCAGCGGTAGAGCAGCGGTTTTGTAAACCGAAGGTCGGGGGTTCAATCCCCTCATCCGGCACCAGCGCTCGATCTGTCCCGACCCGCGACCACCCGCGCCGCCGGCAGTTCCAGCCAGTCGGTCGCCGGCAGGCCGTAAAGCGCGTCGAAGAACTCCAGCTGCAACCGCGACGGCTTCGACACGCCGCTGTTCCACAGCATGACGATGCCGCTTTTCAGCGCCGGATCGAACAGGATCAGCGAGCCATAGCCATCGACCGAGCCGCGATGGCCGACAAGATCATGCCCGGCATAGCGATAATGCCGCCAGCCCAGCCCATAGGCCGGATCGCCGAGCGCGCGGTCCATCGGCCCGCGCCGGCCGTGCGGCGGGGTCGCCACCCGCGGCCGGTGCATCGCCTCCAGCATCGCCGGCGGCAGTACGGCGGGCGCCGCGCCCATTTGCGCCGCCATCCAGCGAGTGAGGTCGCGGATCGACGAATTGACGCCGCCCGCCGCCGGCACACGATAATAGCTGTCATCGACACCCACCGGCACCCGGCCGTGATGCGGTTCGGCCCAGCTCGGCGCCGCCAGCAG
>JAIXZK010000350.1 GCA_027489695.1 Sphingomonadales bacterium | reverse complement strand
TACAGACGGTGCCGGATCCGCGATCCCCCAGAAGTGGCAGAGATGCGCCGTCGACGAGATCCCCGTCTCGAGCATATAGGCGCCCGTCATCGCGTCGCGCATCGCATCGATCACCCGGCCCGCCACCTGGCTGCCGGCCGGCGCGTCGAAATAACGGCGTGGGGCGCCCTCGTCGGTGATCGCCAGTGCCGGAAAGGCAGCGCGGACGGTTTCGATGTTCCAGGCCATTTTGCTCCCCCAAAGATGCCGAAGAAAGTGATGCCTCCGGCGTCCTTCGGCTGCGCTCAGGATGACAGGCCTGAGGCCCCGGACCCCCATTTGTAAAGTGCCGCGCGAGCACTTTTGCCGGCATCGCACGGCGAACGAAATGCGGCTGAGGCGGCTTTTCTGCCGATAATCGATATCGACAGCTTCGCGCGCCGCCCAGGCTCGGCTAGGCCCGGCGCGCCACTATCGAGGACCCAGCATGAGCCTGCCAGCCGATCGCACCCCTGTCATCATCGGGGTTGGCGAGATCGTCGATCGCCCGGCCGATCCGGCGCAGGCGATGGAGCCGCTGGCGCTGATGGCGGCGGCGGTGGCGGCGGCCGATGCCGATGCCGGCGGCGGCTGGACGGCGCGGATCGACAGCCTCGATGTCATCAATCTCGTGTCGTGGCGTTACGACCGGGTCGCGCAGCGGCTGGCGGAGCGGCTCGGCATCACCCCGGCGCGCGCCGTCTATGGCCAGGTGGGCGGCGAGACGCCGACGACGCGGCTGCACGAGGCGGCGCTGCGCATCATGAACGGCGATTCGATCGTCGCGGTGGTGACCGGCGGCGAGGCGCTGCACGCGGTCGGCAAGGCCAAGGCGGCCGGGATCGAGCTGCCGTGGACGACGCCGGCGGCCAAGCCGGAGAATCCGATCGTGCCGTCCGATCATGTGACGGAAATGGCGATCCGCCATGGTCTGGCGCAGCCGGCGCACATCTATCCCTTTTACGAAAATGCCACGACCGCGGCCTGGGGGCTGTCACCGGCGGCCGCGACGGCCGAATCGGCGGCGGCCTGGGCGCGCTTTTCGGAAGCCGCCGCCGCCAATCCGCACGCCTGGGGGCGGCGCGCCTTCAGCCCGGAGGAAATCGCGACGCCGACGCCGGACAATCGCATCATCGCCTGGCCCTATACGAAGCGGATGGTCGCCAACAACACCGTCAACATGGCGGCGGCGGTGGTGATGACCAGCCTGGCCGCGGCGCGGGCGGCGGGCGTGCCGGAAGCGGCGATGGTCTTCGTGCACGGCGGCGGCGCCGCGGCCGAGCCGATGGATTATCTGCGCCGTGACCAATATGTGCATTCGGTGGCGCAGGATGCCGTGCTGGGCCAGGCGATGCGGATCGCGCCGGGCGGGTTCGACCGGGTCGAGCTTTATTCCTGCTTCCCGACCGTGCCGAAGATGGCGCGCCGCACCCTCGGGCTGCCCGCTGACATGCCCTATACGGTGACGGGCGGCCTCAGCTTCGCCGGCACCGGGCTCAACTGCTACATGCTGCACGCCGCCTGCTCGATGGTGACGGCGCTGCGCGAGACGCCGGCGGCGGCAGCGCTGCTCTATGGCCAGGGCGGCTATGTCACCAAGCATCACGCGCTGGTGGTGGGCAGCGCCGCGGCCGACCCGGCGTGCCTGATGCTGCCGATGGACGTGCAGGCAGCGGCCGAGGACGCGCGCGACGATGTGCCGGGGCTGGCGCTCGATTACGCCGGCCCGGCCCGGATCGAAACGTTCAGCATCGTCTTCGATCGCGACGGCGCCCCCGCCTATGGCAGCATCATCGGCCGCACCCCCGATGCGGCGCGGCTGTTCGCCAAGATCGACATGGCCGATACCACCCTGGTCGCGGCGCTGCTGTCAGAGGACCGCTCGCCGGTGGGCGAAGAGGGCCAGGTGGTGGTGCGCGAGGATGGGCTGCAGGGCTGGGCGGCGTAGCGCTGGAGAGCAGGTTTCTGCCGCCGGCGGAGGGACTTGAGGCAATCCACCTGCCTCATTTCGGCGCCAGTGCCGCCTCCACCGCGGCGCCGCCCTGCTTGTAGATCGTGCCGCCCTTCATCACGAACGGGATGTTCTGCAGCAGGCCGATGGTCTGCAGCACATCGCCGCGCACCGCGATGATATCGGCATAACGGCCGGCGGTGACGGTGCCGCTGTCCTTTTCGCGGCCGAGGAACTTCGCCGGCCAATAGGTCGCGGCCTGGATCGCCTCCATCGGCGGCACGCCCAACCGGTTCACCCAGACGTCGAGCTCGTTCCAGGTCGATTGGCAGTGGAAGGTGGCGGGGATGCCGCTGTCCGTGCCGATCATCAAAATGGCGCCGGCCTTGCGCAGCTGCGCGAATTTGGTGTCGAGCGTCGGCTTCCGGCGCGGCGTCAGCTGGTTGTATTCGAGCGCCTCCGGATGCGCGAGGCTCTGGCGAATGTCGGCGACCGTGTCGGGCTTCAGGCCGCGCTGCCAGCAGGGATCGTCGAGCTTTTCCGGGTTCGCCAGGAAATCGGCGTGCTTGTAGAGGCCGCTGATCGTCGGCGTCCAGAACAGCGGGCTGCCGCGCACCCGGCCTTCGGCGGCGCGCGCTTCCAGCAGCGCCATGATGTCGTCCGGGTATTTCGGCGCGGCGCCGAGCCCGGTGTGTTCGAAATTGTCGACGCCGGTGCGGAGGCCGATGCGGATCTCCTCGGGCAGATGGCTGTGGGCGACGACCTTCAGGCCGAGCTTGTGCGCTTCCTCGACGATGGCGCGGGTGGCGACCTCCCCCACTTCATCCTGGTCGACAAGCTTGATGCCGTCGACACCGGCGGCCTTCAGCTTGCGGACCTTGGCGCGGGCGTCCTCCGGGCTGGCGATGCCCCAGCGGAAGCCCTCCGTGCCGGGATAGGGCGCCTTCTGCAGGAACGGCCCCGACACATAGAGGCGCGGTCCCGGCAGCCGGCCGGCGGCGACGGCATCGCGCACCGCGATCGATTCCGCCAGCGGGCCACCGAGATCGCGGGCGCTGGTGACGCCGGCGAGCAGCAGCTGCACGGCGCCGGCGGGCATGATCTCGGGCCCGAAGCGCGCCGGATAGGTCTTGTCCCAATGGGTGTAATCGGCATGGCCGTCGATCATCAGATGGACGTGCATGTCCCAAAGCCCGGGCAGCACATCCATGCCTTCGGTCGAAATGACTTCGGCGCCGGCCGGGACAGCGAGGGTGCCGACGGTGCCGACCGCGGTAATGCGCTCGCCATCGACGAGGATGACGCTGTTGGCCAGCGGCGGCCCGCCATTGCCATCGATCAGCCGGCCACCGACCAGCGCCTTCAACGGCGCCGCCGTCGCGGGAAGGGCAAGCAGCAGGGCGGCGGCGATCGCGAGCAGGCGCATGATGGAAAATCCCCTTGTCGGCGGGCATCGTGCTGGCCGGCGGGGCGGCGTGTCAATGCGGCCTGCCGGGTAGCGCCTCAGTCCGGCAGCGGCTCCAGCTGATCCAGCGCGTGATAGAGCAGCACCGCCGTCGCCACCGCGACGTTGAGGCTGTCGGCGGTGCCGCGCATCGGCAGCTTGACCAGCGCGTCGCAGGCGGCGGCATGGTCCGCTGGCAGGCCGGATTGCTCATTGCCCATGAACAGGAAGGTCGGCGCCGCAAACCGATGGGCGCGGTAGTCGATCGTGTTGCCGGCCAGCGCCGCGCCGACCAGCTGCCCTGGCCCGGCGCGCAGCCAGGCGAAGAACTCCGCCGCCGTCGCCTGCGCCACGGCCCTGGTGAACAGCGCTCCCATGCTCGCCCGCGTCGCCTCCAGGCTGAACGGGTCGCACGACTGGTCGAGCAGGATCACCCCGCCCGCACCCACTGCATCGCAGGTGCGCAGCATGGTGCCGAGGTTGCCGGGGTCCTTCAGATTTTCCGCCACCACCCAGAGCGGCGCCGCGGCACGATCGATTCGCGCCAGCGCCGTGTCCGGGATGGCATAGGCCGCCGCGACGGCGCCCGGATTATCCTTGCCGGTCAGCCGGTGCAGCAGGTCGCGCGTCGCCCGCAGCACCGTGCCGCGCGCCCCTTCGGTCGCCGCGATCAGCGCCGCGGTCAGCGGATGCGCCTGGGCATCGGCGGCGAAGATCAGCGTGCGCGGCACATGGCCGTTGTGCAGCGCCTCGGTACACACCCGCAGGCCTTCGGCCAGGAACAGCCCCTGTTCGCGCCGCGCCTTCTTCTCGGCGAGCGACTTCAGCGACTTGAACACCGGATTGGCGGGGCTGGCGATGTCGGTGATCACGCTGGGTCCTGGGTGAAGAAGAAGGAGGGGCCTCCGGCGGCTGGGGCCTCAGGCCCCAGACCCCATTTCGTTGGGCCGGACCTTACAAAATGGGGTCTGGGGCCTACGGCCCCAGCCGCCGGAGGCACAACTTCCTTCAAATCGCCGCGATATTGTACGAATGCCAGCAGAAGATCGCCAGCGCGCCGCGATGGGGGCGGAAGGGCTCGGCGAGCAGTCGCGTCGCCTTTTCCGTCGGCCGCGCTTCCAGCCCGAGCAGGCGGCCGAGCTCGATCTGCACGGCAAGGTCGCCGGCCGGGAAGACATCGCCGCGGCCTTCGGCGAACAGCAGGTAGATTTCGGCGCTCCAGCGGCCGATGCCCTTGATCGAGGACAGCGCGACGATCGCTTCATCGTCATCGGCGGGCAGCGCGGCGAAATCCACGGCGCCACCAGCGACGGCAGCGGCGAGCGCATGGACATAGCTGGCCTTTTGCCCGGACAGGCCGGCACCGCGCAGCACCTCGACTGGCGTCGCGGCGATCCGGGCGTGATCGTCCATGTCGCCGCCGCAGGCGATTTCGAGCTTGTTCCAGATGCTCGCTGCCGCCTTGGTGCTGACCTGCTGGGCGACGATCGCCCGCATCATCGTGCCGGGGCCACGCGGCCGCAGCCGCGGTTCGGGATCGCCGGCGCGGGCGATGGCCGCCGCCAGCCGTGCGTCGGCGGCGGCAATGGCGGCGAGCGAGGTGCGCAGCTGTTCAGCGGAAAGGCCCATCGCAAGACGGTTACGGCCCTGCCGGCAGGATTGCCAGCCCCCGGCAGGGCGTAAATGGCCCCCGGCAGGGCGTAAATGGTCCCCGCCCTATCGCGGACCAGCGGAAATCGGCTACCATCCTCACCAGATGTTCGAGGACCTGCGCAGCCAGAGCTTTTTTGCCGACAAGAACCGCGCGTTCTGGCTGCTCCAGAGCGGCGGCTGGACGGCCTATCTGTTGCTGCGCGCGCTGTCCGGGCTGGCCAACTCCATGGGCGTCGGCTTCATCCTGCCGGCGATCATCGTCACCGCCACCGGCTTTTCGCTGTCGCTGCTGATGGCGGCCGCCTATCGGCGCGTCATCGTCATGAAGCCGGTCTACACCTGGACGCTGACGCTGCTCATCCTCGGCGCCGCATCGGCGGTGTTCTCGGTGCTGGAGGTCTGGGCGCATGCCACTTTCTACCAGCCCGGCTGGCAGCCGCAGGGCATCGAATTCCTCGGTGCCATCCTGCTCGATTTCTCGGTGCTCGGCGCCTGGACCGGGCTCTATTTCGGCATCAACTATTATCTGCTGCTCGCCGAGCAGACCGAGCGGATGGTCAACATCGCCCGCCAGGCCAACAGCGCCCAGCTCGAAATGCTGCGCTATCAATTGAACCCGCATTTCCTGTTCAACACGCTGAATTCGATCTCGACCCTGGTGCTGCTGAAACAGACCGAGCGCGCCAATGCGATGCTCAGCCGGCTCGCCTCCTTCCTGCGCTACAGCCTGGTCGGCGAGCGCGAGGGGCTGGCGACGGTGGCGCAGGAGGCCGAGGCGCTGAAACTCTATCTCGACATCGAACGGACCCGGTTCGAAGCGCGGCTGCGCACCCGCTTCGACATCGCACCTGATGTGATGGAGGCCCGGCTGCCATCGCTGCTGCTGCAGCCGATCGTCGAGAATGCCATCAAATATGCGGTGACGCCGTCCGAAACCGGCGCCGACATCATCATCGATGCCCGCCGCATCGGGGCACGGCTGGTGCTGACCATCGCCGATACCGGGCCGGGGCTGGCCGGCAGCGCCGGCGCCACGGGAGAGGGCGGCAATGGCGGCAGCACGCAGGTCGGCCTCGCCAATATTCGCGACCGGCTGGCGCAGGCCTATGGCGGCGACCATCGGTTCGAACTGGCCGACAATGTCCCGCAGGGCTTGATCGTGCTGATCGACATTCCATATCAGACCGACGTTGCAGCAGTCGGGGGGGCGGGAGCCGGTGCGGCCGATGGCCGTTCGGACCAGCGGGCCGACAATCGACAGGGGGCACCCAGCCAAGGCACGCAAACCATTGCGGCCCAATAGGGAACGCCAAATGCCAATCCGAACCATCATCGTCGACGACGAACCTCTCGCCATCCAGGGCCTCGAACTGCGCCTGCAGGCGTTCGACGATATCGAGATCGTCGAACGCTGCGCCAACGGCCGCGAGGCGATCCGCGCCATCCGCACCGAAAAGCCCGATCTCGTCTTCCTCGATATCCAGATGCCGGGCTTCGACGGCTTTTCCGTCGTCGCCGGCCTTGCCGACATCGAGCCGCCGCTGTTCGTCTTTGTCACCGCCTTTGGCCAGCACGCGCTGAAGGCCTTCGAGGCGCAGGCGGTCGATTATCTGATGAAGCCGGTCGACGAGGAACGGCTGGCGACGACCGTCGAGCGCGTCCGCCAGCGCCTGGCCGAAAAGCGCGGCGCCGAGGACAGCGAGCGCCTGAAGGGCATATTGACCGAAGTGGCGCCCGACGCCATGCCCGACGATCTCGCCACCGACAGCGAGCCTTCGGCGAACCGCTTCGAAAAGGTCCTCAACATCAAGGACCGCGGCCAGATCTTCCGCGTCGACGTCAACGATATCGAGCGGATCGATGCTGCCGGCGATTACATGTGCATCTATACCGCCGACCAGACGCTGATCCTGCGCGAGACCATGAAGGATCTCGAACGCCGGCTCGACCCGCGCAAGTTCCAGCGCATCCACCGTTCGACGATCGTCAACCTCGACAATATCAAGAGCGTCAAGCCGCACACCAACGGCGAATGCTTCCTGGTGCTGCAGTCGAACACCCAGGTGAAGGTCAGCCGCAGCTATCGCGAAGTGGTGGCACGCTTCCTCTGATTGGCGGTGGCGGGTTCGGCGGATCGTCACCCCGGCGCGCGGGGGACGACGCCCTCGCCGCCGTTTTTGAATGTTGCCAAAGCATTTCGGCAAACATGAAAATAAATGAACTGGCAACCCGGTGATATTTCTCGATATTTATAGGGGTGAAAGGCGATTAACCGCGACTGTAAGGCACAGGCTACAGTCGACGGACTAACGATATATGAAATGACTTGCTTTCCAAGGACAAGCGCGCTGGCACGAATTGTGCATTGCAGCAGGTGGTCCGCAAGTGCGGACGCGTAAACCTGGAGGTAAGTATGCGTAATATTTTCGCTATCGTTGCGGCACTGGCGCTGGCCGGCAACGCCCAGGCCGTCACGCTGATCAACGGCAGCTTCGAAGACGGTATCGCCATCGGCCCGGCGGGCTTCGAACGGCTCGCCACCGACGATGAGACCTCCATCGCCGGCTGGACCGTGCTCGCCGAGGGCGTCGATTATCTCGACAGCCGCTTCGCCGATGCCGCGGACGGCGATCGTGCCGTCAAGCTGACCGCCACCACCGCCGGCGGCATTACCCAGCGTGTCGGCGGCTTCACCGCCGGCCGCACCTATGAAGTCCGCTTCGACCTTTCGAGCGATCCCTATGATCCGCAGCCGCGGCCGTTCACCTCGCGGATCATCGTCTCGGCCACCGGCGGCGGCGCCCAGCTGTTCAGCTATACCGTCACCGGCCAGAACAGCCCGACCAACATGCTTTACGAAACCAACGCCTATCGCTTCCAGGCCGGCGGCAGTTTCGCCAACATCCAGTTCCGCAGCCTCAACAATGACGAGTTCGGCGCGGTTCTCGACAATGTCATCATCGCCGAAGTGCCGGAACCGGCAACCTGGGCGATGCTGGTGCTCGGCTTCGGCCTCGTCGGCTTCGCCGCGCGCCGCAAGGGCGCGACGGTAAGCGCCTAGCCGCCTGCCTCCGGCGGCGCGCGACCCCGGCCGCCGGCGGCACGCTTGCTACCGGCTTTCGGTCAGCCAGTTGCTGACCGTCGCCACCGCCTCGGCCAGCTTGTCCGGCTGAAAGGCGTAATAATGGGTGGCGCCGGCGACCACGTGCAGCCGGCGCGGCACCTGGGCGACGCAATCATACAGCCGCTGCGTATGGCTGGGGGTGCAGGCATCATCGGCGCTGTTGCCGATCACCAGCACCGGCACGCCGATGCGCGGCCCGCAGGCGACACCATCGGCGTGGCTCTTCAGGCTCCACTGGCTCAGCCAGGAACGCAGCGTGGTGAACCGCCCCAGCCCGCCGGGCGAATCATTGATCAGCCGCGGATCGCCGAGATAGCAGCGGCCGGGGGCGCGATCATTGGGATCGACGGCGGGATCGAGCCAGCGCGGATCGGCCATGGTGCCATGGACGATGAAGGCACGCTCGGCATGCTCGCCCTCGCGGGCCTTCAATTCCGCCAGCGTCGCTTCCGCCCAGGCGGTGATGCGCTGCGAGCGCGCCACCTGCCGGGCGCGGAACTCGGCCAGGAAATCGGCGCTGTACGGCGGCTGCGGGCAGGCGGCATCGTAGAGGTTCCAGGCCGGATCGCGCCGGGTCGGATCATTCTCGTCGACGATCGACGGATCGAGCCATTCGGTGAGCGTGTGCGAACGGCTGACGTGCGCGGCCAGCAGCATCACGCCATCGGCGGGCGGCAGCGCCGCGGCAGTGAGGTCGGGTGGATCGCCGGCCGGCGTCGCCTTGGCGCGCGGGTCTTCCGCCTCGGCCTGGTAGAACAGCGCCAGGCTGCCACCGCCCGACCAGCCGGCCAGCACCACCCGGGCATAGCCGAGCTTTTCACGCGCATGCGCCACCCATTTGCCGAGATCGATGGCGACCTTTTCCATGATCAGCGCGCTGTCGTTGTTGGGATAGCGCGACACCGCCGTCAGCACCGGCACCCCCGCCGCCGCCAGCGCGCCGGGCAGCGGCAGATAATGCATGATGCCCATCGGGTGCATGAAGATGACGAGCGTATCCGCCAGCCCCGGCAGCGGCGCATCGGGCACCAGATGATGGGCCTGCAGCGCCACGACACCATCGACACCGCCATAGGTGTCGCGCAGGCCGACCGGCTCGCGCCAGCCGAGGAGAAGGGGGTGGCGCTGATAGGTCAAGGAAAGGGCCTCCGGCGGCTGGGGCCTTGGGCCCCAGACCCCATTTTGCTGGTTCCGGTTTTGGCGGCAAATGTCGTCGCGAGCGGACCCAATCTGCTGGGGGTCCGGGGCCTCAGGCCCCAGCCGCCGGAGGCCAATCCTTGCTTCACGCCGCCGCCTGCTTCGCCGCGGTCCATTCCGCCAGGGCGGCGCGGTGCGCTGCCAGTTCCTCGGCCATGATCTCGTCATGCCGGGCAACGCGGCAGGTGATTTCGAGCGGCAGGCCGTTGGGATCGCTGAAATAGACCGACTTGACGAAGCCATGGTCGATCGGCCCGAAGCAGGGCACCCCCTCGGCGTTGAGGCGGTCGCGCCATTCGATCAAATTGGTTTCGTCACCGGCTTCAAAGGCAACATGGCGTTCGAAGCCATGGACGAGTTCGAACTTTTCCGGCGCG
>JAIXZK010000019.1 GCA_027489695.1 Sphingomonadales bacterium | reverse complement strand
GGGCAAGCGCGTACTGCTGATCGGCTGCGATCCCAAGTCGGACACGACGAGCCTGCTGTTCGGCGGCAAGGCGACGCCGACGATCATCGAGACCAGTGCCAAGAAGAAGCTGGCCGGCGAGGAAATCTCGATCGAGGATGTCTGCTTCCAGCGCGATGGCGTGTTCGCGATCGAATTGGGTGGCCCGGAAGTCGGCCGCGGCTGCGGCGGTCGCGGCATCATCCACGGCTTCGAGACGCTGGAAAAGCTCGGCTTCCATGATTGGGGCTTCGACTATGTCCTGCTCGATTTCCTCGGCGACGTCGTCTGCGGCGGCTTCGGCCTGCCGATCGCGCGCGACATGTGCCAGAAGGTCATCGTCGTCGCTTCGAACGACCTGCAATCGCTCTATGTCGCCAACAATGTCTGCAAGGCGGTCGAATATTTCCGCAAGATGGGCGGCAATGTCGGCGTCGCCGGCATCCTGATCAACAAGGACGATGGTTCGGGCGAGGCCCAGGCCTTTGCCAAGGCGGTCGGCATTCCCGAGCTGATCTCGATCCCGGCGCACGAGGATATCCGAAAGAAATCCGCCAATTACCAGATCATCGGCACGTCGGAGAGCCAATGGGGGCCGCTGTTTGCCCAGCTCGCCGAAAATGTCGCGACAGCGCCGCCGGTGCGGCCGAAGCCGCTCGACCAGGACGGCCTGCTCGGCCTGTTCAAGCCCGAGGATACCGGCGGCAGCTTCACCCTGAAGCCCGCCACCCAGGCCGACATGCGCGGCGGCGTTTTCGAAACCCGTCCGACGCTCGAGGTCGTCTACGACAATGTCTGAACCGCTGGATCTCGACACGATCCCGGCGGCACCTGTCGCCGAGGGGGCCGGCTGCCACGCCGGCGCCGGGACGATGCACGATGCAGCGTCCAGGGCCGGCAAGTCCGAGATTCTCGATCGCTATGCCGCCGATTATCCCAAGGGCCCGCACGACCAGCCGCAATCGATGTGCCCGGCGTTCGGATCCTTGCGCGTCGGCCTCAGGATGCGGCGCACCGCGACGATCCTCTCGGGTTCCGCCTGCTGTGTTTACGGCCTGACCTTCACCAGCCATTTCTACGGCGCCCGCCGCACCGTCGGCTATGTGCCGTTCAATTCGGAATCGCTGGTCACCGGCAAGCTGTTCGAGGACATCCGCGACGCCGTCCACCAGATGGCCGATCCGGCGCTCTACGATACCATCGTCATCACCAACCTCTGCGTGCCGACGGCGTCGGGCGTGCCGCTGCAGCTGCTGCCCGATGTCATCAACGGCGTCCGCATCATCGGCATCGATGTTCCGGGCTTCGGCGTGCCGACCCATGCCGAAGCCAAGGACGTGCTCGCCGGCGCCATGCTCGCCTATGCCCGCAAGGAAGCCATGGCCGGGCCGGTGGCGGCGCCGGCTGAACGCCCCGACAAGCCGACGATCACGCTGCTCGGCGAAATGTTCCCGGCCGATCCGGTCGGCATCTCGATGATGCTCGAACCGATGGGCCTCGCTGCTGGCCCTGTCGTGCCGACCCGCGAATGGCGCGAGCTTTATTCGGCGCTCGATTGCGCCGCGGTCGCCGCCATCCACCCCTTCTACACCGCCAGCGTCCGCGAATTCGAAGCCGCTGGCCGCAGCGTTGTCGGCTCGGCGCCGGTCGGCCGCGACGGCACCGCCGCCTGGCTCGCCGCCATCGGCGATGCCTGCGGGATCAGCGCCGACAAGGTCGCCGCCGCGCAGAACAAGTTCCTGCCGGCGATCGCCGCCGCGCTCGCCGCCAAGCCGATCAAGGGCCGTGTCACCGTCTCCGGCTATGAAGGCTCGGAACTGCTGGTCGCCCGGCTGCTCGTCGAATCGGGCGCCGAGGTCCATTATGTCGGGACTGCCTGTCCGAGGACGCGCTGGTCCGATCCCGATCGCGAATGGCTGGAGGCCAAGGGCGTCCATATCCAGTACCGCGCCAGCCTGGAGCAGGACATCGCCGCGGTCGATGCCTTCAAGCCCGATCTGGCCATCGGCACGACCCCGGTGGTGCAGCACGCCAAGAGCGCCGCCATCCCGGCGCTCTATTTCACCAACCTGATCTCCGCCCGCCCGCTGATGGGCCCGGCCGGCGCCGGCAGCCTGGCGCAGGTCATCAACGGCGCGCTCGGCAACAAGGCGCGCTTCGACACGATGCGCGAATTCTTCGAAGGCGTCGGCGAAGGCTATTCGGCCGGCATCTGGGAAGACACGCCCAGCGATCGCCCCGAGTTCAAGAAGAAATACGCCGCCAAGATGGTCGCCGCTGCCAAGGCAGAGGAGTCGATCGGGTCATGACGCTGATTCTCGATCATGATCGGGCCGGCGGCTATTGGGGCGCCGTCTACGCCTTCACCGCCATCAAGGGCCTGCAGGTCATCATCGATGGCCCCGTGGGCTGCGAGAACCTGCCGGTCACCTCGGTGCTGCACTATACCGACGGCCTGCCGCCGCATGAGCTGCCGATCGTCGTCACCGGCCTCGGGGAGCAGGAACTCGGCCGCGACGGCACCGAAGGCGCCATGAAGCGGGCGTGGAAGACGCTCGATCCGGCGCTGCCGGCGGTCGTCGTCACCGGATCGATCGCCGAAATGATCGGCGGCGGCGTGACGCCGGAAGGCACCAACATCCAGCGCTTCCTGCCGCGCACCATCGATGAAGACCAGTGGCAGGCCGGCGACCGCGCGCTGACCTGGCTTTGGACGCAGTTCGGCCCCAAGAAAGTGCCGGCGCTGCGCCCGCGTCCCGATGGCGCCAAGCCGAAAGTCAACATCATCGGGCCGATGTACGGCACCTTCAACATGCCGAGCGACCTGGCCGAGATCCGCCGCCTCGTCGAAGGCATCGGCTGCGAGGTCAACCTCGTCTTCCCGCTCGGCACCCACCTCGCCGATATCCGCAAGCTGGCCGATGCCGAAGTCAACATCTGCATGTATCGCGAATGGGGCCGCGGCCTCTGCGAGGCGCTGGAACGCCCCTATCTGCAGGCACCGATCGGGCTCAATTCGACCACCCTGTTCCTGCGCAAGCTCGCCGAACTGACCGGCCTCGACGCCGAACCCTTCATCGAGAAGGAAAAGCACACCACCATCAAGCCGCTGTGGGACCTGTGGCGCTCGGTGACCCAGGATTTCTTCGGCACCGCCAGCTTCGCCGTGGTCGCCACCGAAACCTATGTCCGTGGCCTGCGCTCGTTCCTCGAGGACGACATGGGGCT
Source organism: Sphingomonadales bacterium (assembly GCA_027489695.1). Taxonomy (GTDB): domain Bacteria; phylum Pseudomonadota; class Alphaproteobacteria; order Sphingomonadales; family Sphingomonadaceae; genus Sandarakinorhabdus. The sequence goes on along the minus strand of JAIXZK010000019.1, from coordinate 10,658 downwards.
GCCCTGCACCTTCAGCTTCCAGCGCTCGGCCGGCGTCAAGCCGAAGAACGAGGACGTCATCGAGGCGATCAAGACCAGGCCGCCGCTGATCCTGTTCGGCAGCTACAACGAGCGGATGTACATGGCCGAGCATGGCAGCCGCGCCATCTATGTGCCGGCCAGCTTCCCCGGCGCCGCCATCCGCCGCCATACCGGCACGCCGTTCATGGGCTATTCGGGCGCGACCTACCTCGTTCAGGAAGTCTGCAACGCGTTGTTCGATGCGCTGTTCTTCATCCTGCCGCTGGCAGCGCAGATGGATCGCGCCGAAGCGACACCGTCGCGCCTGCTCGAACAGGTGGCGTGGGATGACGAGGCACGTTCGGAACTCGACGTGCTGGTCGACAAGCAGCCGGTGCTGGTGCGCATTTCGGCCGCCAAGCGGCTGCGTGATGCCGCCGAACGCGCCGCGCGCGACGCCGGCGAAAAACAGGTGACCCGCGACCGGCTGCACGCCGCGGCGCGATTGTTCGAGGCGCAGGCGGCATGACCCCGCGCTCCTTCTTCGACGACCAGGGCCAAGACCCTGTCGCAGTCTTCGGTCCATCGGGACCGAAATCCCTTCCCGGCGCCATCCACGCCGCGAAGCCGTCAGGCGCGGCCATACCGGCCCCGTGCGGCGGACAGCCCTGGAGGACTATGCATGAGTGAAAACAAGCTCGGGCCAGGTACCTACCTGACCGACGCCGAGGCGAAGGAAGTGCACAAGCTCTTCGTCGCCAGCACGGCGTTTTTTGTGTTGGTTGCCGTCGTTGCCCACTTCCTCGTCTGGGCGTGGCGTCCGTGGTTCGGTGCCCCGCGTCCCTATGCGGCCGCCGAAATCATTCAGCAGGCGGATTCGACTCCGACTGCCCTGCCCACCCGCGGATAAGGAGCACGACCAATGTGGAGAATCTGGCAAACCTTCAATCCGCAGCGGATCCTGAGCGCCCTGGCGATCTTCCTGTTCACCCTGGCGGTTCTGATCCACTTCATCCTGCTCAGCACCAATCGCTACAATTGGCTCGATGGCGCCGAACCTGCCGCCGCTGCCGCGCCGACCGCGATGCTCGACGAAACCACGGGCAACGCCTGAGGCGTCGTCTGCCTGCTGTTTGCGTAAACGGAAAGGCGAGACGGGCGGATTCCTGACAAAGGGTCCGTTCGTCCGCTTCCTTCAAGACAAGGCCTGCGCCGTTGCACTTTGGCATCGGCCGGGAGGAGGTGCCCCATGGCGGTGCTTAGTTACGAACGAAAATATCGTGTTCGAGGCGGCACGCTGATCGGCGGTGACCTCTTCGATTTCTGGATCGGGCCATTCTACGTCGGGTTCTTCGGGATCACCGGCATCTTCTTCACGGTGCTGGGCACCGCGCTGATCCTGTACGGCGCGGCGATCGGGCCGACGTGGAACCCATGGCTGATCAACATCGCACCGCCCGACCTGAAATATGGCCTGGCACTGGCGCCGCTGCGCGAGGGCGGCCTCTGGCAGATCATCACGATCTGCGCGGTCGGCTCCTTCGTATCCTGGGCGATGCGCGAGGCGGAGATCTGCCGCAAGCTCGGCATGGGCTATCATGTGCCGATTGCCTTCGGCTTCGCGATCTTTGCCTATGTCACGCTGGAAGTGTTCCGCCCGCTGCTGATGGGCGCCTGGCACTGGGGCTTCCCCTATGGCATCTGGAGCCACCTCGATTGGGTGTCGAACACCGGCTACCAATATCTGCATTTCCACTACAATCCGGCGCACATGCTGGCGGTGACGTTCTTCTTCACCACGACGATGGCGCTCGCCCTGCACGGCTCGCTGGTGCTTTCCGCCGTCAATCCGGGCGAAGGCCAGACCGTCAAGTCGCCGGAATATGAAGACACCTTCTTCCGCGATCTCATCGGCTATTCGGTCGGCACGCTCGGCATCCACCGCGTCGGCCTGCTGCTGGCATTGAACGCCGGCTTCTGGAGCGCGGTCTGCATCATCATCTCCGGGCCGTTCTGGGCGCGTGGCTGGCCCGAATGGTGGGGCTGGTGGCTCAACCTGCCGATCTGGCGCTGAGGGGAGCACGAACCATGGCTTATCAGAACATCTTCAACCAGGTTCAGCTCCGCGGCGAGCTCGAGCCCGGCGTTCCGCTCGATGCCGGCAATGATCCGCGCATCGGTCCCTTCGGCTTCAACTATATCCTCGGCAAGATCGGCGGCGCGCAGCTCGGCCCTGTCTATCTCGGCACGCTCGGCCTGGCCTCGCTGATCTGTGGCACCATCGCCATCGTGATCATGGGCATGAACATGCTGGCCTCGGTCGATTATTCGCCGATCCAGTTCGTCAAGCAGTTCTTCTGGCTGTCGCTGGAGCCGCCGCCCGCCAAATATGGGCTGAAGATCCTGCCGCCGCTCAATGAAGGCGGCTGGTGGCTGATCGCCGGCTTCTTCCTCACCGCTTCGATCCTGCTGTGGTGGGCACGCACCTACACCCGCGCGCGCCAGCTCGGCATGGGCACCCATGTCGCCTGGGCCTTCGCCAGCGCGATCTGGCTCTATCTGGTGCTCGGCTTCATCCGCCCGATCGCCATGGGCAGCTGGTCGGAAGCCGTGCCGTTCGGCGTCTTCCCGCACCTCGATTGGACCGCGGCTTTCTCGATCCGCTACGGTAATCTGTTCTACAACCCCTTCCACGCACTCTCGATCGTCTTCCTTTATGGCTCGACGCTGCTGTTCGCCATGCACGGCGCCACCATCCTGGCCGTCGGCCGCTATGGCGGCGAGCGCGAGATCGAACAGATCTACGACCGCGGCACTGCGTCAGAACGCGCTGCGCTGTTCTGGCGCTGGACGATGGGCTGGAATGCGACGATGGAATCGATCCATCGCTGGGCCTGGTGGTTCGCCGTCCTTACCACCCTGACCGGCGGTATCGGCATTCTCTTGACGGGAACCGTGGTGGACAATTGGTATCTTTGGGCTGTCGAGCATCATTTCGCGCTGGGCTATCCGGCGACCGGAGTGGTCGATCCCGCCACGCTTCCGGGAGCACCGCAATGACCAGGCATTTCGCTTCCCTCGCGCTGATCCTGCCCACCCTGCTGCTGGCAGGCTGTGAGATCGGCACCAAGACCGTCGAGCAGGTCGGCCCCCGCGGCAGCGGCACCGATCTCGTCGTCCACAAGGCCAGCGCCCCCAAGGCCGGCGCGGTTCCCGCGCCGCCCTATGAGCTGACCGCCGACGCCCTGCAGGGCCCGCGCGCCAGCGAGACCTACCAGAACGTCAAGGTGCTCGGCCATCTGTCGGCCGAGGAGTTCAACTACACCATGGCGGCGCTGACCAACTGGGTCGCGCCGGACGATGGCACCGTCAAGAACGGCGGCTGCAACTATTGCCACAACCCCGAGAACATGGCCTCCGACGAGCTGTACACCAAGGTGGTGGCGCGCCGGATGCTGCAGATGACGCAGGCGATCAACAGCCAGTGGCGGCCGCATTTCCAGGCCAGTGCCAATGGCGCCAACGCCGGGGTCACCTGCTGGACCTGCCACCGCGGCAAGCCGGTACCGGTCTATAACTGGTCGATGGCCGCGGCCGATCCGAAGACGATCAAGGGCAACAAGTTCGGCCAGAATACGCCGAACATGGTGTCGGCGGCCTATTCGTCGCTGCCCTATGACAGCTTCAGCACCTATCTCGACGATCCGAACCAGATCCGCGTCCAGGCGGCATCTGCCTATCCGACCAAATATGTCGCTTCGATCGGCCAGACCGAGCGGACCTATGGCCTGATGATGCACATGTCGAACGCGCTGAACGTCAACTGCAACTACTGCCACAACACCCAGAACTTCGCGAACTGGTCGCAATCCCGCACCCAGCGCGTGTCGGCCTGGTACGGCATCCGCATGGTGCGCGACGTCAATCACAATTACATCGGTGCGCTGGGCAGCGTCTGGCCGGCCAACCGGCGCGGTCCGCAGGGTGACCCGCTGAAGGTCAACTGCACGACCTGCCACCAGAACATCAACAAGCCGCTGGGTGGCTATCCGATGCTGAAGGACTATCCGGGCCTCAAGGCGCCCGCTCCTGCCGCGACGGTGGCAGCGGCGGCGCCCGCCGCCGCACCGGCACCGGCAGAAGCGGCCGCGCCGGCCGCTGCCGCCGCGCCGACCGCCGCCGTGGCCACGGCCGAAAAGCCGGCAGCCTGAGTTCAGCCAGACTGAAAAAGGGCGTCCGGGTCATCCGGGCGCCCTTCTTTTTGCGGGTCTGACAGCGACTTCGGCATCCCTACTCCCGGCCGACCCAGTGCAGGGACCGACCGTGCGCGCGCAACCAGCGGGTGGCGACCTCGGCATTGGCATCGAGGCGGGCGAGCAGCGCGTGGAAGGCCGGCCCATGATGGGCATGGACGAGGTGGGCAACCTCATGCGCCACGACATGCTGGCGAACGTGGCGCGGCGCCAGGATCAGCCGCCAGCTATAGGCGATGCGGCCCCCAGCAGCGCCGCCGGCAGCGGCGACAGCGACGCGCGCCGTCGCGCAGCTGCCCCAGCGGGCGCGGGGGTCGCCGATCCGGACCTGCGCCACCGGCCGGTCCATGGTAGCGGCGAGCGCCAGCGTCGCCGCTTCGAGATCGGCCAGCGCCGCCGCCTTCAGCCAGCGCTCGACGCGCCCCGGCAGGGCCGGCGCCGGGCCGCCCAGCCGCAGCCTGTCGCCGATCCGCTCCGGCCGCCGCGGGTGATCGGGCGCCCAGTCGATCGCCAGCGTCGCGCCATCGAACGGGATGACCGCTCCCGGCACGAACGGCAGTGGCCGGGGCCAGCCGGCAACCTCGGCGGCCAGCCAGGCCTGGTTGGCGGCGATCAGCTTCAGCGCTTCGGCGACACCGCCGCGCGGCGGCAGGCTGAGCGAGACGATGCCGCGACTGCCATCGGCGCGCAGGCGGATGCGCCGGACGCCGCGGCGGCGCTGCACCTCCAGCGGCAGCAGCCGGCCGGCAACCTCCAGCGCTTCCGGCAGCCTTGGTCCGGCCAGCAGGGACGCGAGACTCACCTCCCAGTGACCAGGGAAGGGGGGCCTCCGGCGGCTGGGGCCTTGGGCCCCAGACCCCATTTTGTGGGCCACGCCTTTTGCCCGAACGGCCTGTTATGGTGGAATGAAACGAGATGGGGTCCGGGGCCCAAGGCCCCAGCCGCCGGAGGCAAATCTGGCCCGCCCGTCAGTCGCTTCGGGATCAGAGCTCGCCCTCGATGATATGGTGTTCGAGATCGCCGACCTCGTCCTCGCTGACCGTGCGCCCGGCCACCGACATGCCGGCCTTGTGCGTCGACATCGGGTCGCCGGTAATCAGCGGGTGCCAGTCGGCCAGCCCCTGGCCGCGGTGGACGCGCAGATAGGCGCAGGACGAGGGCAGCCAGTCGATGGTTTCCAGCACCGCCGGCGTCAGCCGCACGCATTCCGGCACGATCGCCTTGCGGCGCGGATAATCCTTGCACTGGGCGGTACGCGAATCGAGCAGCCGACAGGCGACGTTGGTCGGGAAGATGGCGCCGGTCTCCTCGTCCTCCAGCTTGTGGACACAGCATTTGCCGCAGCCGTCGCACAGGCTTTCCCATTGCGTGCGGTTCATCCGGTGCAGCGGCACCGTCTCCCAGAACGGCCGCTCGGCGCCGGCGCTCATCGGACCTGCGCGTCGAGCAGCGCCGTCACCTGGTCGGCGGCCAGCCCCTGGTGCGGCAGGAAGGCGATCGGCGCGCCATCGGGGCCGAACAGATAGACGACGGCGAAATGATCGACGAGATAATTGGCCGGATCGCTGGTCGGTACCTTGCGGGCATAGATGCCATAGGCCTTCTTCACCGTCTCGATTTCGGCCGGCGTGCCGGTCAGGCCGATCAGGCGCGGGTGGAAGGCGCGGACAAAGGCCTTGAGCGCCTTCGGATCGTCACGTTCGGGATCGACGGTGATGAACAGCGGCTGGACCCGCGCCGCGCGCAGCTTGTCCCTGGCTTCGAACGCGGTCAGGCCACGGGCGATGATCGCCACGTCGGTCGGGCAGACATCGGGGCAGAAGGTATAGCCGAAATAGATCAGCCGGTATTTGCCGCGCAGGCGCAACGGATCGAGGCGCCGGCCGTCATGATCGATCAGCGCCAGCGGCCCGCCCAGCGACGAGCCGACCAGATTGCCGCTGGGCGGCGTCGCCAGCCGCACCCAGGCCAGGCCGCCCACTGCCAGCAGCAGCGCGGCGAGTGCCAGCCAGAGGCTGCGACTGGTCATCGGGGGCAGGGGGCGCTAGACATCGAGGCTCGAAATAGGGCGGAGACCAGGGGTTGTCGATGTATCGCTTCGCGCGGGTTGCCGCAGTCCGGATCGCCGCGGCGTGCCTGGTCGCCGCCGTGGTCGCGCCGTTGCCGGCGGCAGCGCAATATTCCGAGGGCTATAACTTCATCAAGGCGGTGAAGGACAAGGACGGCGGCAAGGCCACCGAACTGCTCAACAAGCCGGGGACGACCATCGTCAATGTCCGCGACAGCGACAGCGGCGATACGGCCTTCCTGATCGCGGCGCGGCGGCAGGACGATGTCTGGGTCAGCTTCCTCTACCAGCGCGGCGCCGATCTGAACGCCCGCGATCGCGAGGGCTTCACGGCACTGATGCTGGCGGCACGCGCCGGCTGGACGGAAGGCGTCCGCCTGCTGATCGGCTTGCGCGTCCAGCTCGACCAGCAGAACCGGCTCGGCGAGACCGCACTGGCGCTGGCGGTGCAGAAGCGCGATTCCTTCGTCGCCAAGCAGCTGCTCGATGCCGGCGCCAACCCCGACATTTCGGACAACAGCGGCGCCACGGCGCGATCGCTCGCCGAAGCCGATCCGCGTGGGATGGCGATCGCCAAGCTGCTGAAGGACGTGCCGGTCAAGAAGCAGCGGCCGGTACAGGGGCCGTCGCTGTAGGTCCCGAGCCCCGTCACGCCCGCCGCAGCAGCCGCGCGAACAGCCACCAGCTGCCGACCGCGTACATCAGGATATTGGCCACCGCGAGCAGCGTCCAGAACCCCGCCGGCCCCAGCGCGGGGGCGAAGCCGAAGCGCGGGTTGCTGATATATTGCGACACGCCGGCCATGGCGAGGCCGAGCCAGCTATAGGCCATGTTGATCTTGTGGCGGCGCAGATCGGCCGGGGCGCGGTCGCGCAACCAGCGGCGCAAAGCGAGCGTGCCGGCGGTGAGCGAGCCGAGGCCGACCAGCGCCAGGATATGGAAGGGCAGGAATCGGGTTTCGGGGCGGAAGCTGGCCAGTGCCGAGAGCAGCGCGACCAGCATCGCGACGATGTAGATGCGGCCCAGCCCGGCGTGGCGCGGGCCGCCCTGGGGCGCGGTCAATTGATGCAGGCCGAGCGGCAGGGCGATGCCGCATGCGATGAAATGTACCCAGAGCAGTGGCGGAATGCTGTGTGTCATGAAGGCCCCGTGGCTGGAATGTCAGCAGGCTCGTGTCGCCGCGGCCGGCTTGCGGCAATGCCGCTTTCGCCTATCGTGCAGGGCCTTTCGCCAATTGGGACCTTGCTGGATTCACGAAGCGTGGAACCGTCTTTCGCCTATCGTCCGTCGCCCGCCGTTGTCGCCGGGATCGCCGCCAGCGTGATCACCACCGTGGCGGCGCCGTTCTCGACCGGCAGCCTGCCCTGGCCGACGCGCCTGCTGCTGTGGTCGCTGCTGATCGGCGTCGAGATCGCGAAATGGCGGCTTTGGCCGCGGCTGCGGCCGGCGGCGGTCGGCCTCGTCGCCTGGATGGCGATCGGGCTGGTGCTGCTCAACGCCCTGCTGCCCTTTGAGCTCATGGCGCTGTTCGCGGCGCTCGGCGTTGATGTCGCGATTGCCTGGGCGCCGATCTATCTGGCGGCGCTGGCCATCGGCGCCGGCATCGCGGTCACCATCGGCGTCACCTTCCACGCCCGCGGTCCGGCGCCGCCGGCAGCTGCGGCCCCCGACGCGGCGGCTCCGGCTGCGCCCGCGGTGGCAGCGGCGCCCGGCCGTCTTGCCGCGCGCGCCGGCCTTGCCGATCTGGCCAGTGTCGATGCCGTCGTCGCCGAGGATCATTATCTGCGGTTGCACCTGGCCGATGGCCGCCGGCCGCTGCTGCTGCATCGCTTCGGCGACGCACTCGCCGAGCTTGCCGGCGCGGATGGCGAGCAGGTCCATCGCGGCGCCTGGGTGGCGGCACGGGCCGTCGCCGGCGCCCGGCGCGACGGGCGGCGCTGGGTGCTGCGCATGGCGGACGGCAGCGAATTCCGCGTCGCCGACAGCCGGGTCGCCGCGGTGCGCGCCCGCGGCTGGCTGCGCTGAGGCCGTTGCCGACACGACGAGCCGCCCGCCGCGGGCGCGACGCCCCTTTGCTGCGGGCATGACGCCCCGTTGCCGCGGGCACGACGCCCCGCTGCCGCAGGCGAGACGCCTATGCCGCATGGTCATCGACCGGCGCAGCGCCTAGATGATGGGGATGGAACGGCCTTCGATTGCCGCCGATGCCTTTGATCGTCCCGGGGTACGGGTCCGTACCCTGGCAGCCTTGCGCTGGATCGCCATCGCCGGCCAGTTCATCACCCTCATCGTCGTCGGGCTCTGGTTCGGCTTCCCGCTGCTGTGGCCGTCGCTGCTCGCCGCGGTGCTGGCGTCGGCGGTGCTCAACATCGGGCTGGTGACGCTCTATGGCCGCAACGATCGCCTGCAGGGCCGCGACCTTGTCCTGCACCTCGCCTTCGATCTGGTGCAGGCCGGCGTGCTGCTGTTCCTCACTGGCGGGCTGACCAATCCCTTCGCCATCCTGCTGATCGTGCCGGTGACGATCGCCGCGACGCTGCTGCCGTCGCGGTCGATGGCGCTGCTCGGCGGGCTCGCCACGCTGGTGATCGCGGTGCAATGGTTCTGGGCATTGCCGCTGCCCTGGGGCAGTGAACCCGCACCGAACTTCCCGACCCTGTACGAAGTCGGCGTCGCCGCCAGCCTGACGCTGGCGGTCGGATTCCTTGCCATCTATCTCTATCTGGTCTCGGCCGACGCCCGCGACCGCGCCCGCGCGCTGGTGGCGACCGAGGCGGCGCTGACCCGCGAGGCCAAGATGTCGGCGCTGGGCAGCCTCGCCGCCGCCGCCGCGCATGAGCTCGGCGGGCCGCTCGGCACCATCACGCTGATCGCCCACAGCCTTGCCGAACAATTGGGCGACGATCCCGATTTCGGCGAGGATATCCGCCTGCTCGAAGCCGAAGCGCGGCGCAGCCGGGCCATACTGGTCCGCATCGCCAAGCGCGCCGAGGCCGAGGACCCCTTTGCCCATCTCGGCCTTGATGTGCTGCTCCACGAAGTCGCCCACAATGTCGCGCCGGCGCGGGTGCCGGTGCGGGTCAGCGCGGCGGCGCCGCAGCCGTTGGTCAAGCGCTCGCCCGAACTGCTGCACGGCCTGTCGAACCTGGTCAGCAACGCCATCCGCCACGCCGGCAGCGAGGTGCATCTCATCGCCGGCGGTTCGGCCAGCGAGATCGTCATCACCATCCGCGACGATGGCGCCGGCTTCGATGCCCAGATCCTGCCGCATCTCGGCGAGCCCGATCTCGGGCCCTCGCACAGTCGTGCCGGCGGCACCGGGCTCGGCATCTTCATTGCCACCACCCTGCTGGAACGCACCGGCGGCCGGCTGGCGTTCCGCAATCGCCCGGAAGGCGGCGCCCAGGTGGACGTCCGCTGGCCGCGCGCCCATATCGAAGCCAAGGAGTAACCGCGATGGCCACAGCGCCCGATTCCGTCACCGAAGCTGCCCCCGGGCTGCCGCTGCTGCTCGTCGATGACGACGCGCCGTTCCGCCAGCGGCTGTCGATGATGCTCAGCCGTCGCGGCTTTGCCGTCACCGCCGTCGGCAGCCTGGCCGAGGCCCGGGCCGAAGCGACCCGGCTGCGGCCCGGCCATGCCGTCGTCGACATGCGGCTGGAGGACGGCAACGGCCTCGATCTCGTCGCCGAATTGCGCGCCATGTCGCCCGAGGTGCGGATCGTCATGCTGACCGGCTATGGCAACCTCGCCACCGCCGTCGCCGCGGTGAAGGCCGGTGCCGTCGACTATCTCGCCAAGCCCGCCGATCCCGAGGACATCGTCCGGGCGCTCAGCGCCGAAGCCGGCGAGCGGCCGGAAGCCCCGGCCGAGCCGATGTCGGCCGATCGGGTCCGCTGGGAACATATCCAGCGCGTCTATGAACTGTGCGAGCGCAACGTCTCGGAAACGGCGCGGCGGCTGAAGATGCACCGGCGGACCCTGCAGCGAATTCTTGCCAAAAGATCACCAAAGTAAGAAGGAGCGTTTCGACCCCGAAATTGCGGCGGGGTGATTGCGCGGAGCGGGGCAGAGGATTCGTCATGCTGCGCTTCATCCGCGAGATCGTCTGGGGTCTCGCCGTGCTCACCGATCTTGGCGCGCTGTGGATCGCGCTCGCCGGCCTGCGCGGGCTGCTGGTGCTGCGCGAAGCCTTTCTGACCGGCGCCAGCACGCCCGGCGCGCTCGGCGAGGCGGTCACCGGGCTGCTGCCGCTCACCTATGCCAGCGCCATCGCCGTCGTTACCACCTGCCTGGCGCTCGCCATCGATCGCCTGTCCCGCACCCTGGAATGATCG
>JAIXZK010000385.1 GCA_027489695.1 Sphingomonadales bacterium | reverse complement strand
GGCCTCAGCTATGCCACCGACTTCCCGCCCAACAACACGCTGGTGCGGGGGGCCTGGTGGCCAAAGGATTATGCCGGCCCGCCGCTGATCTCGATCGACGAGGAAGCGGCGAAACTGCTCAACCTGCAGATCGGCGACACGCTGACGGTGTCGGTGCTCGGCGTCGATGTCACCGCCCGCATCGCCAGCACCCGCAAGATCGACTGGCAATCGCTCGGCTTCAACTTCGCCATCCTGTTCGCGCCCGGCACGCTGGAAGCGGCGCCGCATGGCTGGATGGCGACACTCGCCGTGCCCGCCGACCGCGAACGCGCCGTGGCTGCCGCCATCGGCAAGGGCTACCCAACGGCCTCGGTGGTGCGGGTCAAGGACGTGCTCGGCCAGGTCGGCGAGCTGCTCGGGCAGTTGCTCGCTGCCATCCGCGCCGCGGCGTCCGTCACCATCGCCGCCGGCATCGCCGTGCTGATCGGCGCGCTCGCCGCTGGCGCCCGGGCGCGCACCTATGATTCCGTGCTCTTGAAGCTGCTCGGCGCGACGCGCGGCCAGGTGGCGCGGGCGACGCTCGCCGAATATGGCCTGCTGGCGCTGATCGTCTCCGGCCTTGCCCTGCTGCTCGGCGGCGCTGCCGGCTGGTACATCGTCACCCAGGTCTTCCAGCTCGAATGGCAGCCGGACTGGCTGCCGGTGGTGGCGACCGTCCTCGCCGGCGGCGCGGTCACCGTCGTGCTCGGGCTGGCCGGCTCCTGGGCGGCACTGTCGGCGCGGCCGAATGCGGTGCTGCGGACGCTGTAGCGGCGGCACCGATTCCATTACAGTGTGTCCATGCGCCCCCATTGAAACGGCGCGCGATATCACCGATATTGCAGGCTGTCCCGGCGATCATGCCGGTGTCTGGAGGATCAGATGGTCAATTCTGTGGACCCGCGGCTCGGTACCGTCCGGCCCCGCGCCGGCGCCGCGGCAGGCTATGACGAGGGCCTGCGTTCGTACATGCTCTCGATCTACAATTACATGGCATCGGGCGTGCTGCTCACCGGCATCGTCGCGCTGCTGTTCGCGCGCGGCGATGAAAATTCGCTGGCGGCGCAGATCTTCATGCAGCCCGGTTTCCTGAAGTATATCGTGATGTTCGCGCCGTTCGCGCTGGTGCTGGGCCTCGGCTTCGGGATCAACCGGCTTTCGGAAAGCGCCGCCAAGGCGCTGTTCTTCGTCTATGCGGCCCTGATGGGCGCGTCGCTGTCGACGATCTTCCTCGTCTACACCGGCTCGTCGATCGCCAGCACCTTCTTCGCCACCGCGGCCGGCTTCGGCGCGCTCAGCCTCTATGGCTATACCACCAAGCGCGACCTGTCGGGCTTCGGGCAGTTCCTGATGATCGGTCTGGTCGGCATCATCGTCGCCAGCCTGATCAACGTCTTCCTGCAGTCGAGCGGGCTGTCGCTGGCGGTGTCGATCCTCGGCGTGTTCCTGTTCGCCGGCCTGACGGTGTATGATACCCAGAAGATCAAGACCATGTATTATGAAATGCAGGGCTCGGAATTCCTCGGCAAGGCCGCGGTGATGGGCGCGCTGACGCTTTACCTCGACTTCATCAACCTGTTCCTGTTCCTGCTCCGCTTCATGGGCGATCGCCGCTGATCGGACCCGAACGGACGTGAGAATGCAGCCCGGCGGGGAAACCCGCCGGGCTTTTTCATATGGGCAGCGCCGCCCCGTCCTGTCATCCCGGGCTTGACCCGGGACCCGGCTGCCTTCCTGCGGCGACGTCTGTCGCAACGCGCCGACCGCCTCCGCCCGACGAAGCAAGCTGGGTCCCGGGTCAAGCCCGGGATGACCCCATGTTGCCGGGGTCCGGTCCTAGGCCGCCGCCGCCGCGGCTTCGACCCAGTCGAGCCGGTCCTGGCCGAAGAAGAACTGGTCGCCAACGAAGAAGGTCGGCGCGCCGAAGGCGCCGCGCGCGACGGCGGATTCCGTCGCCGCGACCAGCGCCGCCTTGACCGCCGGATCATTGGCACGCGCCATCCAGGCCTCCGCATCGAAGCCGGCCTCGCTCAGCACCGCGGCGATCACCGCCGGATCGGCCATGTTGCGCGGGCGCTCCCACATCGCCACGAACAGCGCTTCCAGCAGCGGCGCAAAGTCCGGCGTGCCCTTCGCCGCGGTCAGCATCCGCATCATCGGCATGGTGTTAATCGGAAAATCCGGATTCATCGCCAGCGGGATATTCTCGCGCGCCGCATAGCGCGCCATGTCGATGTTCATCCAGCGGCCGCGCGGGATCACCATCCCCGGCGGCGCATTGCCCGTCGCCTTCATGATGCCGCCGAGCAGCACCGGCACATGCTCGATCGTCGCGCCCGTGCGCGCCACGATCGCCGGCAGCCGGCGATGCGCGAGATAGGTGGTGGGCGACCCCACGTCGAACAGGAATTCGATGACAGCCATGTTGATCCCCTTGTCTTCTCGTTGAAAAATGGAATGCAGGGGGTCGCCCCCCTGCCCGCCGGAGGCCCTTTTCTAGAACTTCTCCGCCCAGGGCCGCAGGTCGAGCTCATGCGTCCAGGCATCGCGCGGCTGGTGGTGCAGCATGACATAATTGGCGGCGATATGTTCGGGGTTGAGGATGCCGTCGCTGTCCTTCAGCGCATAGCGCTCCGGGAATTGCGTGCGGATGAAATCGGTATCGATGGCGCCATCGATGACGACATGGGCGACGTGCAGCCCCTTCGGCCCGAGTTCGCGCGCCGCCGATTGCGCCAGCGCGCGCAGCGCATGCTTGCCGCCGGCAAAGGCCGCGAAACCGGCGCCGCCGCGCAAGCTGGCAGTGGCGGCGGTGCACAGGATGGTGCCGCGGCCACGCGGCACCATGCGCCGCGCCGCCTCGCGGACGGTGAGGAAGCCGCCGAGCGCGCAGAGTTCCCAGATCTTGCGATAGCGGCGCTCGGTTTCCTCAAGGATCGGCATCGGCGAATTGGCGCCGATGTTGAACACGGCGACCTCGACCGGGCCGATTTCGGCCTCGACGCGATCGAACAGCGCCACCATCTGCGCTTCGTCGCGGGCATCGGTGCCGATCGGAACGCAACGCCCGCCTTCCGATTCGATGCGCGCGGCAAGCGGCGCGAGCGCCTCGGCGGTGCGGCGAACGGGAACGGCGACGAGCCCGTCCCGCGCGAAAGCGGCGGCGATGGCGCCGCCGGTGGCATCGCCGGCGCCGATGACGATGGCGGCGCCGGTCACGACCGCTCCGCCGCGCATTTCACTGCAATTGCATTCATTATGCGGCATCCTTTCGGGAAAGATGGTCATGCGCGTCGTCGAGCAGGAAGCGCAGTGCCGCCAGCCGGCCGGGGCCGAGGCGGTCGCCGATCGTCGCCTGGGCAACGCGCCACGCCGCCGTCGCCCGGCCGCGCCGTTCGAAACCGGCATCGGTCAGCACGACCAGCCGCTGGCGGCGATCATCGGGGGCAACGGTCAGTGCAACCAGCCCCGCCGCCGCCAGCGGCTTGATCAGACGTGACAGCGTGGAGGAATCGCCGTCGAGGCGCTCGGCCAGCGCATTGACGCTGAGGCCGCGGCTGCGGCGCAGCGCCGCGAGCAGGCTGAGCTGGCCGACAGTCAGGCCGTGCGGGGCCAGCGCCTCGTCATAGACCCGGGTGATGCGCCGCGCCAGGCGACGCACCTTCATCGCGGTGCACGCATCCGGCCCGAAATCGGCCGGAACCCCGCGCGAATCGAGAGCCACTGACGCCATGGCGCATCATGGCATCATCTGCATATGCAGGCAATGTTATCGGTCAGCCCAGCCAGGCGAGCGTCCGGCTCCACGCCAGCTGCGCCGCGGCGCGGTTGTAGCGCGCCTCCGACGTGTCGTTGTTGAAGGCATGGTTGACGCCATCGTAGCGCCAATTCTCCAGCCGGACGCCGGCGGCCTTCAGCGCATCGATCCAGGCCGGCGCGGTGGCGTTGACCCGATCGTCCAGGCCGGCGAAGTGGAACTGCATCTTCGCCTTGACCTTGGCCGCCGCGCCGGTGTCGCTCGGCGCCGGGCCGTAGAAAACCGAGGCGGCGCGCAGCTTCGGCCCCGCGGCGATCGCCAGCGCATTGGCCATGCCGCCACCCCAGCAGAAGCCGACAGCGCCCGGCCGGGCATCGCGGCCCTTTTCCCAATCATCGAGGAAGCGCAGCCCGGCGAGGCCATCGGCGACGGCGGTTTCGCGATCGAGCGCGGCGATCATCTGCCGGGCGATATCCTCGGCCGACTGCGTGCCATTGCCGGACCGCGGCGTTTCGCCCTGGCCGGCCAGGAAATCGGGCGCCATGGCGATGAAGCCATCGAGCGCCAGCCGCCGCGTGACATCGCGGATATGGTCGTTGAGGCCGCGATTTTCGTGGATTACCAGCACTTTCAGCGCCCGGCTTTCGCCGGCTTTCGGCGATGCCATATAGCCCATCAGCGGCCCGCGCGGCCCCTGGTAGCGCATCGTGTCGATTTCCAGCCGCTCGTCGGTCGGGCTGGTGCGCGAGGCCGCATCGGCGCGCGCCGAAATCAGCGGAAGCACCGCCGCCGCCGCCGCGGCACTGCCGGTCAAGCGCACCAGATCGGCCATCAGGTCGCGGCGCGACATGCCCTGATCATGGGTGAAGCGATCATAAAGTTCGATCATCGCCTGGCTGATCTTGGGCATTCCGGACATGGTCACACTCCCTCCCCACAACAACGAACGAAATTCTAACCGCATCGTGTCGATGTTTCCACGCCAAGTCGAGGCGGACCGGGCGGCATTGCTGCGATCGGCAGAGGGATGGCGCCGCGGAAACGCCACTCCGGGCTACCAACATCGCCGGCAGATGCCTATGGCAGCGCCATGTTGCTTGCCCCCTGCCCTGCCCGCGTGCCGAAATGGCGTTGAGCGGCACTGCTTCCGGCCCCCTGGTCCCGATCGTCGCCGCGGCGGCACGGCGGCCCTGGCCCGTGCTGCTCGTCGCGCTGCTGCTCACCCTGGGCGGCCTGTGGGTGGTGACGCAGCGTTTCGCGATGACGACCAATTCCGCCGCGCTGCTCTCCCCGCAGGTCGATTGGCGGGTCAATGAACTGCGCCTCGACGCCGCCTTCCCGCAGAATGGCGATGTCATCCTGGTCGTCGTTGATGGCGCCACCCCGGAGCTGGCCGAGGCCGGCGCCGCCCGGCTGGCGGCGCGGCTGGCCACCGACACGCGGCATTTCCGCCGCATCGCCCGCCCCGATGGCGGCGAGTTCCTGACCCGCGCCGGGCTGCTCTACGCCGAAACGCCGGCGGTGGCAGCGACGGCGGCAAAGCTGATCGAGGCACAGCCGATCCTCGGGCCGCTCGCCGCCGACCCGAGCTTGCGCGGCATCGCCGGGCTGTTCGAAACGCTGGCCAAGGGCGTCGCCCGCGGCGAGGCCAAGCCGGCGGACATCGCGGCACCGGCCGGCGCGATCGCCGACAGCCTGGCGGCGCAGGCGGCGGGCCGGCCCGGCTTCTTTTCCTGGGCATCGCTGCTCGGCGCCGATGGCGGCGGACTGGCGGCGCCGAAGCGGCGGCTGATCCTCGTCCGCCCGATCCTCGATTTCACCGACCTGCAGCCGGGAATCGCCGCCAGCGATGCCATCCGTGGCGCCGCCGCCGCGCTGGCGCTGGACGAGGCGCATGGCCTGCGGGTGCGGCTGACCGGCGCCACCTCGCTCGACGACGAGGAACTGTCGTCGCTCGCCGAAAATGCCGGCGTCGTCGCGGTGGCGATCGTCGTCGCCATGCTCGGCGTGCTGTGGCTGGCGATGCGGTCGTGGCGACTGGTCAGCGCGATCATGGTGACGACGATTTCGGGGCTGGTGGTGACGGCGGCGCTGGGGCTGCTGGTGGTCGGCGAGTTCAACCTGATTTCGGTCGCCTTCATCCCGCTGTTCGTCGGGCTGGGGGTCGATTTCGGCATCCAGATCGGCGTGCGCTTCCAGGCCGAACGCCGCGCCGGCGTCGCGGCACGCACCGCGCTGGTTTCGGCCGCTGCCGGGCTGGGGCCGTCGCTGCTGCTCGCCGCCGCCGCCATCGCGCTGGGGTTCCTCGCTTTCCTGCCCACCGATTATGTCGGCATCGCCGAACTCGGCATCATTTCGGGGCTGGGCATGGTGGTGGCATTGCTGTTCAGCGTCACGCTGCTGCCGGCGCTGCTGGCGCTGTTCGCGCCGCCGGCCCCGGCGCCGCAAGGCCCGCAGCCGCTGCTGCGGGCGCTTGATCACTGGCTGCTCGCCAACCGTCGCTTCGTGCTCTGGGCCTTTGCCGTCTCGATGCTGGCGAGCATGGGGGCGCTTGCCTTCGTGCAATTCGATTTCAACCCGCTGCATCTGAAGAACCCGCGCGGCGAGGCGGTGGCGACGCTCGCCGACCTGTCGGGCGATCCCGACCGATCGCCCAACACCGTCGAGATCCTGGCGCCGGACCTCGCCACCGCGCGCAGCATCGCGGCGCGGATGGCGAAACTGCCCGAAGTCGCCCGGGTGCTGACCGTCGAAAGCTTCGTTCCCGCCGATCAGGACGCCAAGCTGCCGATCATCCAGGATGCCAACGCCCTGCTGGAATTCTCGCTCGACCCGCTGACGGTGGCGCCGCCGCCGAGCGACGCCGAGACTATCGCCGCGCTGCGCCGCGCCGCCGCCGGGCTGGCGGCGGTGGACAGCGAGGCCGCCCGGCGGCTGGCGGCGGAATTCACCAGGCTGGCAACCGCGCCGCCGGCGGCGCGGGCGCTGGCCAACCGACGCCTCGCCGAACCGCTCGACGTCATGCTCGGCCAGCTGCGGCTGACGCTGGCCGCCGAGCCGGTGACGCTCGACAGCCTGCCCGCCGAGCTGAAGCGCGACTGGCTGGCCCCCGATGGCCGCGCCAAGGTGCAGCTGCTGCCGCGCCGGCAGGACAATGCGGGCCTGGAAGCCTTCACCGCCGCGGTCCGGCCGCTGGCGCCCGATGCCACCGGCCCGGCGATTTCCACCCAGGCGGCGGCACGCACCGTTGCCGGCGCCTTCGTCCAGGCCGGCGCGCTGGCCTTCGCCATCGTCAGCCTGTTGCTGTTCGCCGTGCTGCGCTCGGCGCGCGAAACCGCCTTCACCCTGGCGCCGGTGGTGCTCTCCATCTTCCTGACGCTCGGCACCTGTGTCGTCATCGGCCAGCCGATCAACTTCGCCAACATCATCGCCTTCCCGCTGCTGTTCGGGGTCGGCGTTGCCTTTCACATCTATTTCGTCATGGCCTGGCGCGCCGGCGCGCACGATCTGCTGCAATCGAGCCTGGCGCGCGGCGTGTTCTTCTCGGCCCTGGCCACCGGCATGGCGTTCGGCGCGCTGTGGATCTCCACCCATCCCGGCACCGCCAGCATGGGCAAGATACTGATGCTGTCGCTGTTCTGGACGCTGGTGTGCGCGCTGATCTTCGAACCGGCGCTGCTGGGGCCGCAGGGTTCAGGGAAGAAAAGAGAGCCTCCGGCAGCCGGGGCCTGAGGCCCCGGACCCCATTTTCAGCGCGCCGGATCGATCGATTTTGCCTCTCACCGCAGCCGCGATCGGTGCTGCTATTTTACATATTTTACGGATTCCCGAAAATTGCCCGCCTCCGGCAATCCCGCCGGCGAGGCGTGTGATCGATTTTTCCGATTTCAAAGAGCAGTTGCGATTGTTTGTAGCAGGAAATGGCCGTGTAGGAAAATTGACGGCGGTAGTGATGCCGGGTGTGCGCTGAGGTATCGAAAGAAAAGGGCCTCCGGCGGCTGGGGCCTCAGGCCCCAGACCCCATTTCGATATGTCTCATTAGATCAATCAGTTCAGGAAAAGCGGCAACCCACAAAATGGGGTCTGGGGCCCAAGGCCCCAGCCGCCGGAGGCCCCCCTTCTCGTCTTTAGGCCGCGTCG